>JAJYLC010000095.1 GCA_021787935.1 Chloroflexota bacterium
AAGGATACCACATGCATCGTTAATTTCCTTCACGGCTAAACGGGCACCGCCCTGATAATTCTTCCCTTCAGGTTCATAACCTGCTCCCGTAAACTCGCCAATAACTGCGACTTTTATTGGTGGCGCAGTCGTGGTAGTCGGTGCAGTCGTGGTGGGGGTCAGGTTAGGACTGGAACTACACCCGATTAACGAACCAGTTGCCAAAACAATTGCTAGTAGAACAGTGATGAGTAACCATGACCTATTTTTCATGATAGACTCCTTCTTTTTTTATTCTCTTAGCGCCAAAGAAAATCAGCATATTCCTCCAGTCCGAGCTTTTTCAGGGTTGATCTTAGTGGTTTACCAGTTTTTCGGTCCCAACCAACGTTCTGATAATAATCTCTAACCATTCCATCAATATATGGTGCTATACTTTTACCTGCAGCGGGACCAGCATCAGCAGGCGCCGGATCGGTGATACGAGGGGATACATTGATATCGTCTTCAGCAGTCAAACCATGTGCTACGTTAAAAATCCTTTCTAGCGTTAAGACACGATGCCCTACTTTTAGCGCTTCCTCGGGTGAAAAGTCATCCCATCCTACCGAAGCTGCAACCGCGTTAACACTATCCTTTAATCCATTAGGTACTCCCCAAGTAGCAAACCAGCAGGTTCCATTAGAGTCATTCCACATCTTTAGAATTGTTGTTTTAGCTACCTCCTCTCCCTTACCGTTCGGGCTTAACGGATCAGTTTTTTCTTTATAACCAGCATCTGGATCAGGAGCCCAGCAATCTGCACCAGGTCCAGGCCAACCACAAGATCCACCGACAATTTGTCCCAATAGAACCCCCCAAGCTCTTCTCCAATCATGCAGATTCATACCTGAACCTTTTATGTGAACAGAGGCCTCCGGTAAGCCAACGCGCTGTCCCGCGATCTTTGGCCCATCTGCTAACATATTAGCGAATCGTCCCTCTCTATGAGCAATTCTTCTAAGCAACGTCTCTATTGTCTTAGCATCGCCCCATTTTAACTCTAGTCCATCGGTATCGTTTTTGGTCAGGATTCCTTTTTCGTACGCTTCAAAGGCAACTGCTAAAGAACAACCTATCGTGCTAGTCTCTAGCCCTAACCGGTCATAAAGATCGGTCAAGTAAAGCGCCTCTCCTGGATCACCGCTAGCCCCCGCTCCCACGATTGATGCTGCACCCTCAATATTCTCCCCACCCCCAGATAAAGTTACTTTAGCGCCCTTATAGTTCCCCTCGATTATCTCAACATCACAGGCACACCCAATCTGACATCCATAGCAATGTCTTGGAGTAAGCTTTTGTTTTGACCATCCTTCTCCAAATCCAGGTAGGCTATTTACTGACCAGTTTTTCGCAGAAAGACCAACAAGTTCTATAACACCAACATAATCGCTTTTTTGTACCCCTCCACCCCATTTAAATTCTGGGTGTAATTCCGCGGCAGCAACTTCCAGTAATCCCCGAGCACCAAGTGTATTCGACCTTTTGGTCCATTCCCTAGATATGTTTGCGAGCTTATCGGCGTCAGACACCGCGATTGAGCCAGTTCCTCTGACTGCTATAGCTTTCAGACGCTTTGATCCCATTATTGTGCCGACGCCCGAGTGCGAGAAAGAATGGTTTTTATCATTTTCGATTATTGCACCAGCAACCATATTCTCTCCACCAGGGCCTATCGCTGCGACACTCATGCCTGCCCCGACTTTTGTTGCAATCTCATGGTCTTTTTTGATGAGATCTTCTGTTTCGTGTGTGTCCTTGCCAATAAACTTTGCTGCATCACACAGCTCAATTTTGTTATCATCTATCAAGAGATAAACCCAATTATTAGAAGCACCTGTAATTATGATGCCATCATATCCAGCCATAGCTAGATACGGCCCGAACCAACCGTGGGTGTGAGCCCGACCAGCAGTAAAACCAGTATCGGCATTCAACGTGGTTAAAGTACAATTAGTGGGGCAAGGAGCTCTTGTTCCAGTCAACGGACCATTAAGGAATATTAATGGATTTTCTGGCTCTAAGGGAGCAACTCCTGCAGGTAGCTCTTTGGTCAAGTACCAAAGGCCTAAACCAAAGCAACCGATATACTGCCTCACTATTTTCTCATCTGGAAGATCCTCAGTATTTATATCGCCGGTCGTAAGATTAACTCGAATTACCTTTCCTCTGTATCCGCCTCTTATCATTTCCTTTTGTGGCCTCCCTTTTAGTACAATCTGTTAGAATATGATCAGAATTCTTCAATCATTTAAAATAAATCCCTCCTTTACGATTATTTCCCTACTCATATTTGCCTTGCTTTTTGTACTACCTTGGTAGTATTTCACCAGCCAGCCAACCTCCATCAACAGGCAATATCTGCCCCGTTATCATGTTAGATGCAGGTGAAGCTAGGAAAATGACTGCTCCAGCAATATCCTCAGGTGTTCCCAAACGGCCCAAAGGCATACGTTTAATATAGACCTGTTGGGCAGCATTGTCTGATAGAAGACCTTCAGTCATCGGGGTTCTCACAAATGTAGGAGCAACCGCATTCACGTTGATGCCGTATTTAGCCCATTCAATAGCCAAGGATTTAGTTATGGAAGCTATACCGGCTTTGCTAACGCTATAAGCTGATAGGTTAGGCATAACAAAAAATGCGGCTAACGAGGCGATATTGACGATCTTACCTCTTTTATGTTGGCTGATCATTGTTTTACCAACTGCTTGAGCACAGAAAAACGTGCCTTTGAGATTGACGTTAAGTACCTGATCCCACTTTTGTGAGGTTAGCTCTTCAGCAGGTCCCTCCTCAACTAGGACTCCAGCATTGTTGACAAGAATATCTATACCACCAAAAGTTGTCATAGTCTTGTCCACCATTTCATTAATCTGTTCCCCATCTTCAATATTGACAGTAATAGGAATAGCCCTACCTCCCATTTCAACAATTTGCCTAGTAACTTCCGTCACGTTATCAGTAATCCTGTCTGCCACCGCTACTAAGGCTCCGAAATGAGCCATTGATAAGGCTATTCCTTTACCTATGCCACGTCCACTCCCTGTAACTACAGCTACCTTTCCCTTAAGATCAAAGCTTGGGTAATCCATGAATTCCTCCGTTTGATATTCTCGAACAGGATTCCTATTTTTAAATCGTTGCCTATTACTCCTCCATCGGTGCTTCTTGAAAGCAAATTTCAAAATCCTACAGTGCAGTGCATGTGCCAAATATTTAAGTTAAGTAAAGTTCAAAATCAGCAGCTTAATTCATCGAGTACATTTTGTGTTACCCGGTAATTTGTGTGTTGCCTGAAATAGCTAATGCAGTTGCCTCAAGCATCCCATAGCTAATTTTACAGGCTTTTGCATCGAGACTTGCTCGCCAGATTCTTGGATATTGCATCAAGTTATTCATAGCCTAGCCATTGGCAGCGAGGGCTGCGCCTGCGAGCTTAGCGCGTTCGGGTGGTTGTTAGATGCCGAGCTTTAGCACGGCTGCACGATTGTTCTAAAAAATGAAATGCGGTTCCAATTTTTAGTTATTATATCACACATGTCAACTCTTTCATAATAATTACAAATGCAACCAAATTTCATTACTTGACAATTCAATTATGAATATGATATATATGTTCCTAATTATGGAACTAACTATAAATAAATTGGAATAAACAAATTATGGAAAAATCTGTAGAACGAATAATAAAAGTTTTAAATCATCTGGTTAACGCGAATAGTCCGTGCACATTGACCTCCGTGGCTAAGGATCTCGGCTTTAGTAAGAGCAGGACACACCGCATATTAAATGCCCTTAAAGATGAAGGATGGGTTGAGCAGGTTCCAGAAACCAGACTATATACATTGGGCACATGTGCCTTACAATTTAGCGTGTCTTTACTTTCTCAACTTAACCTCAAGAGCGTAAGTTCACCTTACCTACGTGAGCTAAGTGAGACGGTTCGTGAGACTACACTTCTGTGCTTACGTACTGGTACCGAGCGAATGTACGTGGATCAGGTAGTAAGTGGACAAGAGCTTCGGCATATAGTTGAGCTCGGGAAACGATTGCCGCTTTGGTTAGGTGCGCCAGGAAAGGTAATTCTAGCATACATGGAAGAAGATGAAATTGAATTAGTCATACGCCAATTTATTGAGACTGGGAATAATTATCTGGCTTCTGGAAAATATAGAGATAAAAATATGCTATTAGAAGAGTTAGTTAATATAAGAGCACAAGGTTTCGCCACCAGTGAGGCAGAACGTTTATTATCAATTGTGGGAGTTGCAGCTCCCATATTTGACAAAGATAATTCGGTAATCGGTACTATATCTATTGCAGGTCCTACCCCGAGATTCAATATAGATTTGGCAAACAAGGCTGGGGCTTTGGTTGTTAGTTATGCTAAAAAAATTAGTTCACACTTGGGTCATTCTGAATCTATGACCCAAGTGTTAAATGCCGGTTCCGCATTGAAACAATCGTAATAAGAATTGGGATAGTTACCAAATATTATTGTAGGGAAATGTTATCGTAGTTTTGAGTCAGCTATAGATTTTCACACTGTGAATCTTCAGCATAAGTGGGACACTTTAGAGTGGAAGGGTAATGAACAACAGGAAATGAAGCATTACCCCGCCTCAAACAACTGATTCAGCAACGCTAGGAAATTAACAGATATGAAAAATGCAAATAAACACGGGATTGAGGAGTATCGGAGGAGGCGAGAGAAGATCCTACAGATGGGTGGCCCAGCGGCCATAGAAAAGCGCCACAAAGAAGGCATTATGTCCGCCCGGGAGAGGATAGACTATTTCTTGGACCCCGACACATTCACCGAGATAGGGACCTTTGTGGAGCACCGCACTATTGCCTTCGGGCTGACCGGGAAAAGTATCCCCGCCGAAGGGGTGGTGGTTGGATACGGCAAGGTTAATGGACGTCTTGTTATGGTGGCCAGTGAGGATTATACCTCAATGGCGGGTACGTTCGGCGAGTACCATGGTAAGAAATTCGCTCAGGCTATTGAGATGGCCAGGGATATGGGGATGCCGTTCGTCGGTATGAACGACTCTGCAGGGGCCCGCCTGCAGGAGGGCATGGATACTCTTCAGGCTTACGGATGGCTGTTTCGATCACAGATACTCGCATCCGGTATCATCCCCCAGATAGCCCTCATCATGGGTACTTGTCTGGGGGGCCAGGCTTATCACCCCATAATGCAGGACTTCGTATTCCAGAAACGGACCACCGGTTTCATGGGCATAGCCGGTCCCGCCTTTGTAAAGACACAACTCGGCGAGAATATCGACCTGCAGACGCTTTGCGGAGTGGAAGCACACGCAGTGAAATCCGGACAAACCCACCTGGTAGTGGAGGACGACAAAGACGCACTGGACAAAACCAAGGAATTACTTCAATTCTTGCCTCAGAATAACAGGGAACAGCCGCCACGAATCCAGAGCCATGACGACTCGGAAAGGGCTTCACCTCAAATTCTGGACATAGTGCCGGAGGAATCCAATCAGGGCTTCGACATGCGCAAGGTCATCCGGGAGATAGCCGACGATGGCTATTTCTTCGAATTGCTGAAGGACTTCGCTACGAGTGTACTTATAGGTTTTGCCCGTTTTTCCGGCAGATCCACAGGGGTCGTTGCCAGCCAGCCCAATTCTGGGGCTGGGGCTATCACATGCGACGCCGCCGACAAGATCGCCCGGTTTGTCCGCTTCTGCGACCTGTTCAATATTCCTGTGGTGACCCTGCAGGACACACCTGGATACATGATCGGTTCCGAAGAGGACTGGAAGGGCATGCTCAGGCATGGGGCTAAGACCCTGTATGCCTACATCGATGCCACCGTACCGAAGATTACGGTAATTTTAAGAAAGTCCTTCGCCGGTGCGTACGTGGGCATGTCCTGCAAGGACACCGGGGCAGACCTGATATACGCCTGGCCCGGGGCCAGGGTTACCATCGTCGGCGCGGAGACGGCCGCCAGCGTTATATTTGCCAAGGAGATAAAGGAAGCCGGTAATCCTGAGGAGGTAAGGGCGGCGAGGATTAAGGAATATAGAGACACATATGAGAACCCCTACATGGGCGCTGCCAGGGGTTATATTGACGATATCATCCTGCCCCAGGATACACGGAGGTACATCAACAGGGGTCTCGATTTCCTGGAGAAGAAGCAGGTGGCCCGACCCTGGCGCAAGTATTCCAATATCAACCTGTAGCCAGACTTGAAGACAACGCATTATAGAGGAACACTCTAATGGACTTTCAATTCACCGAAGAACAGGAGCGGTTCCGCAAGGAGATTCAGCAGTTCCTCGACGGGGAACTCGCCGCAGGGAATTTCAAACCCCAGTGTGACGCGTGGATTGAAATCTATGATCCCGAGTTCACCAAAAGACTCGCTCAGCGCGGCTGGATAGGACTTACCCTGCCCAGGGAGTACGGTGGCCAGGGGCTCGGCCCTCTGGACAGACTTGTGTTAACCGAGGAGCTACTGAGATATGGCGCTCCATGTGGGGCCCACTGGTTTACCGACCGTCAGGTCGGACCCTGCCTGCTCGCCTACGGGACGGAGGAGCAGAAAAGTGAGTACCTGCCCAAAATATGCAAAGCAGAGGTATCCTTCGCCCTAGGTTTGAGTGAGCCGGAGGCCGGCTCAGACTTGGCCTCGGTAAAAACACAGGCCCAGCTCGATGGAGACCACTATATAGTTAATGGACAGAAGGTTTGGACCAGCGCTGCACATCACCAGTCCCATCTTTACCTCCTGGCCAGGACTGATCCCGATGCGCCCAAGCACAAAGGCATCTCCGAGTTCATAGTCGACCTGAAGTCTCCCGGTGTAACCGTTCGGCCCATATTGGATCCAACAGGTGGAGAGCATTTCAACGAGGTATTTTTGGACAACGTCAGGGTTCCCGCCACAAACTTGGTGGGTATTGAGAACAACGGCTGGAAGCAGATAACATCCCAACTGGACTACGAGCGAAGCGGCATGGAGAGACTTATGGGTAACTACCCATTATTCGACGCACTACGAAAGTATGTCCACCGTAATACGGATAGGGGGAAAGCTTTGAGCATCGACCCTGTGGCCCGATACAAGATCGCGGAACTGGAGGCCAGTTTTGAGGTAGGGCGGATGCTGATCTACCGGGTAGCTTGGATGCTCGACAGGGGGATATTGCCTAACTACGAATCGGCCATGGCTAAGCTGTATGCGACCGAGTTCCAGCAGCGGCTAACCGATACAGTCATTGCGATGTTGGGTTCATACGGCGACCTGACCTCCGAATCTAAATATGCCCCGCTGGGCGGGATGGCTGTATCGGCTTACCTGTTCTCCCCGGGGCTGACGCTGATGGCGGGGACTTCAGAGATTCTGCGCACCGTAATAGCCCAGAGGGGCTTGGGCTTGCCGAGCAAGTGATTGGATCAATATAGGCTAGGAGCATAATAAAGTGGACTTCGCTTTATCTGAAGAGCAAAAGATGCTCCAAGGCATGGCCAGGGACTTCCTGCAGAAGGAGTGCCCTAAAAGCCTAGTGAGAGAGGTGCAAAAGGACCCCTCAGGCCACCCCCGAGAATTGTGGCGGAAGATGGCTGAACTGGGCTGGCAGGGACTGGTTGTTCCCGAGAGATATGGTGGAACAGGAGGCTCTTTCCTCGACCTGATGGTGCTGATAGAGGAGATGGGGGGGGCATGTCTTCCTGGGCCGTTCTTTTGCACAACAGTGCTTGGCGCGTTAACCCTCACCGGGGCGGGAACCGAAGAACAGAAACGGGAGTTGCTTCCCTTGATAGCCAGAGGCGAGGCCATTATAACCATGGCCCTGGTTGAGGTCAGCGACCGTTGGGACGCCGAGGGAATCCAGTGCAACGCTCAGGTGAAGGGCGATACATATGTCATTAACGGCACCAAGCTGTTCGTGCCCTATGCGCATATAGCGGACCAGTTGATAGTAGCTGCTCGTACATCCGTTAGCGATGTGCCAGAATCTGGCATTACCCTGTTCTTGGTGAATCGAAAAACGGAAGGTATCACTATTACTGTCCTGAATTCTATCAACGCTGATAAACAGTGCGAGGTCCAGTTTCATGATGTTGAAATTTCCTCCGATAGGATGGTGGGACAGTCAGGAGGCGGCTGGCCCGTGATACAGCGAACACTTGAGCGCGCGACTGTGGCTAAGTGCGTTGAGATGGTAGGGGGAGCTCAACAGGTACTGGATATGACTATTCAATATGCCAAAGAGCGGATGCAGTTCGGTCGTCCTATCGGTAGCTTTCAGGCTATACAACACCGCTGCGCCGATATGGCGATAGATGTAGACGGCTCCCGCTTCATCGCCTATCTGGCAGCATGGAAGTTGAGCGAAGAAATGCCCTGTCCACGCGAGGTGTCGATAGCCAAGTCATGGGTTTCCGAGGCATACCGCCGAGTGACAAAGGCGGGTCATCAGGTGCATGGTGGGATAGGATTCACTCTAGATCATGATATGCATCTATATTTCCGGAATGCCAAGGCATTTGCCTCAGCGTTCGGTAATGCTAACTGGCATCTGAATAAAATAGTTAATGATGATACGTCCACTGATGTAATTTAAACATCTTTATTCGAAAAGGCTATTCGAGAAGGCGGCTGAGTTACGCCCGGTTAATTATGAATAAACTTAAACAATGAATTAAACGACGCTCTAAGAACAGAAATCATTGACGTTTGTAAGATTCCCGAAAGGATACTAAATAGACTGTACTAGTATTGTGATCGAGAGGGTAGCTAAAGCTATCCAGGACATGCTATATAATTTTAGCGGTGGATTCCAAGGTCAAGAAATTGTATTTGAGTGTTCTCGATATATACGGAGATCGAACGGCGGAGAGGATTGTCAGGACTTTGCGCTGCAAGAATGCTAATATACCGGGCACCCTGGGTAAACTGGCTACAACCATCGGTAAGGTCGGGGTGGATATCGGGAATATAACGACTGTGCACCTGGGCCCGCATTACACTATCAGAGACATTGATGTATACGCCGAGAACGAGGAGCAGCTCGGGCAGGTAATAAACGAGGTCTCTAAACTCAAAGAGGTCTCGGTCCTACAGGTCAGGGATGCGGTGCTCGAGTTCCACAAGAATGGTAAGATCAAGATGATAAACACTGTTCCCATAACCTCGCTGGACACCCTTCGTAAAATCTATACACCCGGAGTAGCTGAAGTATGCAGGTTAATCGAGAACCAGCCGAGCTGGAAAGACACTTATACTCTCATCCCTTATTCTGTCGCCATTGTTACTGACGGTAGCCGAATCCTTGGACTGGGGGACATCGGCCCGGTGGCAGGGATGCCTGTTATGGAGGGGAAAGCTGCTCTGCTGCAGCAGTTGGTAGGGGTCAGTGGGATACCGATTCTGTTGAATACTAAGGACCCGGATCAGATTGTGGAGACAGTGAAACATATCGCTCCCACATTCGGAGGTATTCAGCTGGAGGATATAGCGCCGCCCCGATGTTTCTATATCGAGGACAGGCTTGCCGGAGAGTTGAACATGCCTGTTATGCACGATGACCAGAAGGGGACGGCGGTGGTTACTCTGGCAGCTTTAATCAATGCCTGCAAGCTTACTAAGGTGACTCTTCAGGAGGCTAAGGTCGGGCTTATCGGTCTGGGGGCAGCTGGCTTCTCCATTGGCAAGCTGCTGTTCAAGTATACAGGTAATCCCGCACTGGGCACGGCGAGGAGTGAAGCCAGCATAAAGCGTCACGCAGAGGCGGGAGGCATCCCATCCAATTTCGATGAAATCATGCAGAAAGCCGATATCGTGATCGCCACCACAGGTGTGAGAGGTATTATAGACGCAAGCAGGGTGAGGAAAGGGCAAATCATCTTCGCTCTGTCTAATCCGTATCCCGAGATCACTCCAGAGGCAGCAAGGGCAGCGGGGGCGATTCTGGCTGCTGACGGCAGGTCGGTTAACAACCTGCTCGGTTTTCCCGGGATCTGGCGCGGTACGCTGGATGCCAAGGCGAAAAAGATAAACTATGAGATGCTCAAAGCTGCCTCTCTGGCTATCGCTGGCGCTGCAGCTGAGGGAGAGCTTGTCCCCAGCGCCATAGACACCAAAATGCACCTGGCGGTGACTCA
>JAJYLC010000096.1 GCA_021787935.1 Chloroflexota bacterium
ATGGCTGAACCCCGGGTTGCTGAGGAATCTCATGGTGCTTTCCCAGCTTCCCTCGCCCCATAAGCGAGAGCCATTTGCTACAAGGTGTAAAGTTATGTAGGCGAACAGGCCGAGCCCGGTCAGCCTGTGCAGAGTGTAAAGATATCGCTCTATCTTGTAGTGTCCAGCCCAGGCCCATCCTTTTACCCCTAAACGGTTCGGTAAAGGCATTTTCTGTTTATTTGCAGCTTCCATCAATACTTCCTCTCTACCGGTTTCCACATGGTCATGGCCACCGGAGAATAGTCCAGCTTTGGCCCGTCGAGAGTATAGTGGGCCAGTGTGTGTTTGCCCCAGTTTGCGTCATCTCGATTGGGGAAGTCACGTCTTGAATGCGCTCCACGCGATTCGGTGCGCGCCAGTCCCCCGACCACAATGACCTCGGCCAGGTCGATAAGGTTAGTTGTTTCGATGATATTGATAAGGTTGGTATTGTAAATGCGGCTATTATCCTTGACTTTCACGCGCTTGATGCGCTCCTTCAGCTCTTTAATCTTCTTCAGGGCTTCTTCCAGTTGGAGGCCGGTGCGATAGACGCCCACATTGTTGTCCATCATCTTTTGCAGATCAGTACGAATAGCATAGACGTCTTCGCTGCCATCGCCGTGCCCTACCCCCTCAAAGACATGCTTCTCTTCTTCCTGCACTTTCTTCTGTGGAGCAGGGGGCAGTGATTTCTCTGCCATCGCATATTTAGCTGCTTTTTCCCCTGCAATCTTGCCCCAGACCAGGCATTCGGCTGTGGAGTTGGCGCCGAGGCGGTTTGCTCCGTGTAAGGACACGCAGGCTGCCTCGCCGGATGCCCAGATACCTTTCACCGGCGTTGCCCCTTCTATGTTGGTATGAATGCCGCCCATGCAATAGTGAGCCGCCGGCCTCACAGGTATGGGCTGCTCTATAGGGTCGAGGAAAGCGAACTTAATAGTAACTTCCCTGATCAAAGGCAGGCGCTCATTTATCTTCTGTGCTCCCAGGTGGGTCAGGTCGAGGTGTACGTAATCCATGCCTTCGGGGCTTTTAAAGCCTCTGCCTTCGAGAATCTCTGTCGTCTCGGAGCGGGAGACGATGTCGCGGGGCGCGGTCTCCATTTTGCTGGGCGCGTATTTCTGCATGAACCGCTCGCCCTTATTGTTCTTGAGATATCCCCCTTCTCCTCTGGCTCCCTCTGTGATGAGTATGCCCGACGGCACCAGGCCGGTGGGATGGAACTGTATAAACTCCAGGTCTTTTAGCGGTATGCCGGCACGGTAAGCCATAGCCATGCCGTCCCCGGTGGCTGTGAAGGAATATGTGGTGAAGTTGTACATGCGGCAGGCCCCGCCTGTAGCTATAACCAGGGCTTTGCCCCTGATGAGGAAGAATTCTCCTGTGGTCAAGTTCCAGGCTGTTATGCCCTGGAAGACTCCGTTCTCTATCAAGATGGATGTGACGTAGAATTCATCATAGCGGGTTACCCTGGCGTACTTCTGAAGTGTGTCATACAGGGTATGCATCTCGAAGAAGCCTGTCTTATCCTCGGCGAAGACGGCACGGTCGAAGCTATGTCCTCCGAAGGGCCTCTGGTTGATGCGCCCATCGGGACGCCTCGACCAGGGAATGCCCCAGTGTTCAAGCTGCACGATCTCCTTAGGGGACTCCTGCACAAAAAGCGACACGACATCCTGGTCGGCTAAAAAGTCACTTCCTCTCACGGTATCCCAGGCGTGAAGCTCCAGGCTGTCGCCTTCCTCGGGACGCATGACGGCGGCAGTGCCGCCCTCGGCGCATACTGAATGAGAGCGCATGAGCTGCACTCTGGAGATAATTGCTATATCTAATGCGCCGTTGCTGACCCTGGCAGCCTCGACTGTGGCTCTGAGACCGGCCAGCCCGGACCCCAGAATCAATAAATCATGGCTAACTTCCATTATTATCATTCTCCAATGGTTTATACTACAAACGGAAGCGTTTCAAAAACGCTTTTCAACCCCCTATATCCCCCAGTCTTGGGGAATTTAGGGTTTGGGGGACACCCCCAAACCCCCGTCAAAGCGGCTTCGCCCCTCTGAACTCCCCAGTTGATAGAATCTTTAAAAGCTATGTTTGGAGCTTAGAGGACGGCTTCCTTGTGGCGGGCGCTGTGGCACTGGATGTTGACCGCCACTGGCAGGCTGGCAATATGGGCAGGGAAGGCCTCCACATGCACTGCCAGCGAGGTGATTCTCCCACCCACCCCTCCGGGGCCGACTCCGGTTGAGTTGATACGCTGCAAGAGCTCTTTTTCCAGCTCAGCGACCTCCGGGTCAGGCGAGGGCTTGCCCACCTCTCGCAGCAGAGCTTTTTTAGCCAGAATCACCGCCTTCTCGGCAGTGCCGCCTATGCCCACACCGATTATGGTAGGAGGGCAGGGATTGCTGCCTGCTTCATCTACGGCGTTGACCACAAAGTCAACTACACCCTGACGGCCTTGAGCGGGTTTGAGTACAGTGAAGCGGCTCATGTTCTCGCTGCCGCCGCCTTTAGGGGCAACGGTGATTTTCAGCTTGTCACCGGGTACAATCTCGGTGTGGATGATGGCAGGTGTATTGTCCTTGGTATTTGTCCTCGACGAGAATGGCTGTTTAACTACCGATTTGCGTAGGTAGCCTTCGGCATAACCCTTGCGCACACCTTCGTTGATTGCCTGGATCAGTTCACCGCCTGCAATATGAGCATCCTGCCCCATTTCCACGAAGACTACGGCCAGGCCGCAGTCCTGACACAGAGGCATTTGCTCCTTAGCTGCGATTTTAGCGTTCTCCAGTATCTGGTCAAGTATCTGGCGTCCTGCCGGGGACTCTTCCTGCTCCCGCGCCTTCTTCAGGGCAGATATGACGTCCTCTCCCAGATAGTAGTTCGCCTCCTTGCTAAGCCGTGCTACAGTTTCGGTAATGTCCTTTGCTTTGATTTCTCTCATTTTCGCAACCGCTAGATTTTCATAATCTTGGCAAGGTCTGCCACCGCGTCTGCTGATTTCTTAAGGGCTGCGCTCTCCTCTGGAGTCAGTTTAACCTCGATAATCTTCTCGATGCCGTTCTTGCCTATCTTTACCGGCACGCCCACGAAGACGCCCTTTATTCCGTACTCGCCGTCAAGATAGGCGGAGCAGGGCAGGACCCTCTTCTTATCCAGGATTATGGAGTCCACTATCATAGCAGCGCCTGCACCCGGGGCATAGAAGGCGCTGCCCGTCTTGAGCAGTCCGACTATTTCAGCGCCGCCGTTGACGGTGCGCTTGGCAATAGCATCGATCTTTTCTTTGGGCATTAGCTCGCTCAGAGGAACGCCGCCTACCGCGGCCAGCCTGCTGATGGGCACCATCTGGTCGCCGTGCCCGCCCAGAATTAGAGCAGTGACGTCCTCCACGGAGACGCCCAGCTCCATGGCGACGAATGTTTTAAATCTTGCAGTATCAAGGGTCCCGGACATGCCCATGACACGGTTTCGCGGGAACTTGCTCACGTGGAGCGCCAGCTGCGCCATAGCATCGAGGGGATTGGCTACCATGATTATGATGCACTTGGGTGAATATTTGACTATCTGCTCGGCGACGCTCTGGACTATCTTCATATTAGTGAGCACCAGGTCGTCACGGCTCATGCCGGGCTTTCTGGCCATGCCGGAGGTGATAACTACTACGTCCGAGTTTGCTGTATCTTCATAGTTGTTCGTGCCTTTGAGGTTGGTATCATAGTAGCGGATAGGCCCGGCCTGCCGCAGGTCGAGGGATTTCCCTTGAGGAAGGCCTTCGATGATGTCCACCAGTACAACGTCAGCGTAGTCACGCTGTGCCAGTACCTGGGCACAGGAAGCGCCCACATTTCCGGCGCCGACGACGGTTATTTTGCTGCGCATATTTACATTGCCTCCTTTAGCTTTTTAATCACGGCATCCGCAACTGCGGAGGTTGTGGCAATTGAAGGGTCGTTAGGGTCAGCTTTGAGGTCGTAAGTTACGGTCTCGCCTTCTGAGATTATCTGGGTTATAGCGCTTTCCAGTCTTTGTGCGGGCTTTTCTTCTCCGATGTGCCTGAGCATCATAGCAGCCGAGAGCATCATTGCCATTGGGTTTACTTTGTTTCTACCGGCGTATTTGGGAGCGCTGCCGTGCGCGGGTTCGAAAACTGCGACCCTGTCTCCAATATTAACGCTGGGCACTACACCGATTCCACCCACGAGCCCAGCGCAAAGTTCCGAGATAATATCGCCATATAAATTAGGTAGCACAATAATATCATATCGCTCTGGTTTTGTCACTAGCTGCATACATAGGTTGTCCACGATGGCATCCTCGAACTGGATATCGGGGTGGCTCTCGGCTACTTTTTGAGCGGTGGAGAGGAACAGACCATCGGTGAACTTCATGATGTTAGCCTTGTGCCCGCAGGTGACCTTCTTTCTGCCATGGGCAAGGGCATATTCGAAGGCAAAGGTTACGATTCTCTTAGTTGCTGTTTCCGAGATAGGCTTGATGCTGATGCCCGAGGTGGGGCTAATTCTTCTCTGCAGCTTGTTGTCAATAAACTCAATCAGCTCTTTGGTATCTTTGGCGCCTTTCTGGAACTCGATGCCAGCGTAGAGGTCTTCGGTGTTCTCCCGGACCACCACGATGTCGATATTCTTATATCTGGACTTGATACCAGGGTAGGTCTTGCAGGGGCGCAGGCAGGCATAGAGGTCAAGCTCCTGTCTCAGGGCTACGTTCACACTTCTGAAGCCTGTCCCAATGGGAGTAGTCACAGGCCCTTTGAGGGCAACCCTGTTCTTTCTGATAGATCGGAGCACCTCTTTGGGTAGGGGCGTACCATATTTGTCAAGCGCAGCTTCGCCGATTTGGTGTACTTCCCACTTTATGGCTACGCCAGTCGCTTCAAGTGCTCTGGTCGTGGCCTCGGTTATCTCAGGCCCGACGCCGTCGCCGGGAAGGAGGGTGATAGTGTAAGGCATACGTACTCTCCTTGATGCTGAGAGGCGCACGGAAATCACCTTGTCCAATGGCTGTTTCACGTCTACTTTAACCACTTCATCGCTCTGATCCCAAGCGTCGCCTTGCTCAATACGCTGGATTGCCTTATCTAAATCTGCCATTTTCTTTTTCTTAAGAAGTATTAGTTACCCTCTCACTATCTCCAACGCGGTTTTAGATCAGACGATGAAGGAATACATAAGATTTTTAAGTCTGACTTCTGGCCGCGTTTTATCCAATCAGTCTTTTTAGCCTCTACTTCTTCCAGAAAGTTTTTAAAATTTTCTTTCTTCTTTTTCTTGGTTTCGGAAGCATCGTCGTCCCAAGCATTAAGGAAAATTAGCAGATAAGTGTATTTTGATCGAATATCACTGCTTAGCGGGAGCTTTAATTGGTCGAAAGCCCTTTCGATTGTCTTGTATTCACAGCGGTCAATGTGTTTCAACTCTATAACGATAAACGGGTTCAGGCGCTTTTGCCAGTTGTCATTTCCCCAATTACTCACTATCCACTCGTCGTCTTCAGGGTCCATTACAACTAAGTCGAATGGTTGTTTAAGATTGTTGATAGTTCTACACTCAGCGTGTACTAGTGTAGCCTTAGATTTACCAGTTTTATGTTTTAGTTTAGGTTTATAGTTTAGTTGGCGCACTTTGAGGAGTCTTGAATGAAGCCTACACTTTAAGTCGTCTTCGTAGAATATATCTTCATGTATTTGGCAAAAATCCTTTGCAAACTCAAAGATGCACGTTTTCACGGCCCGGTTAAGTTGTCTATGGCTTCTTTGATTTGTCATTTTGGTTCTCCATATTAATGAATACATGAGCATTTGTTTCTTGAGGGTTCTAGGCTACACCTTGAAATCGCCGTACTTTTTAATATAGGGCACGAGGCCGCCTTCGGACAGGATTTTGAGCATGACGTCGGGGATTTTGCCTGAGGTGAGTTTGGAATTGTTGGTCAAGTCTGAGATTGTGCCTGAGGCGAGGTCTATCTCGAGTTCGTCGCCATCATTTATTTTGTCGGTATCGCAAATCAAAACGGGCAAACCTACGTTTATGGCGTTGCGGAAGAAGATGCGCGCCACCGACTTCGCCAGTACAGCGCTCACGCCAGCGAGTTTCAGAATAGTGGGAGCGTGTTCCCGGCTCGAGCCCAGTCCGAAGTTCTTGCCGGCGACTATGAAGTCACCCCTCTTCACCCTTGAGGCGAAGGTGGGGTCGGCATCCTCCAGTACATGCTTTGCCAGCTCGGGCAGGTTGCTGCGTAGGTAGTTATACCGCCCTGGCTGGATGAGGTCGGTGGAGATGTCGTCCCCGAACTTGAAAGCTTTTCCTCTGAGCATCTATGCTATCTCCCTGGGGTCGGTGATTACACCTGTGATGGCTGAAGCCGCAGCGGTCGCTGGACTCGATAAATAAATAAAGGCGTTAGGATTGCCCATCCTGCCTTTGAAGTTTCGGTTGGCTGTGGAAAGGCAGACCTCCCCATTGCCCAGTATCCCCTGATGACCTCCCACGCAGGCGGCACAGCCGGGCGGGAGGATAATCGCACCTGCCTGAATCAGGGTTTTAATATATCCGGCTT
The DNA here is from genome assembly GCA_021787935.1 of Chloroflexota bacterium. GTDB lineage: Bacteria > Chloroflexota > Dehalococcoidia > SZUA-161 > SZUA-161 > JACWAE01. The sequence goes on from JAJYLC010000096.1 coordinate 6,610, forward strand.
TGATGGCATCGAGCAATACCTCCTTGGAAGCTGGAGCTACCAGTAGGCGCGTATCATGATGCCGCTTCTTGCCCTTGAGTATTCTAGCCGTAATCGCCAGGTCGTCGAGACGGCCGTTGGTGCAGGTGCCGATAAATACCTGATGCACCCTGGTGCCTTTGACCTCTGTAACACGCGCGGTGTTGTCCACCGTATGTGGCTTTGATACCATCGGCTCTAACTTTGCAGCATTAATTTCAATGGCCTGCTCATATATGGCGTCGGTGTCGGGCTGGAGAGGACGCCATTTGACTCCACGTCCCCGACTCTCCAAATACTTCTTGGTAACCTCATCTGAAGGGAACAACCCTGTCTTTGCACCAGCTTCTACTGTCATATTGGCGATGGTGAGCCGTTGCGAAACAGGCATGCGGTCTATAGTGCTGCCGCCGAACTCGAGAGACATATAAGTAGCGCCATCGGCGCCAATCTTGCCAATAAGGTAGAGTATCAGGTCTTTGGCTGACACCATCTTGGGGAAACGTCCCCTGACATTCACCTTGATGCTGGGAGGTACGCGGAACCAGGTCTTGCCCAGAGCGAAGGCGATGGCTATGTCGGTGGAACCCATGCCGGTGGCGAAGGCGCAAAGCGCGCCTGCGGTAACTGTATGGGAGTCGGCGCCGACGATGATATCGCCGGGGCCGGCGTATGATTCAGCAATTACCTGGTGGCAGATGCCTTCGCCGATATCGGAAAGGCAGGCACCACATTTTCTGGCGAAATCGCGGATAAGCAGATGGTCGTTGGAAAGCTCCTTGGTGGGCGTGGGGGCATTGTGGTCGAGAAAGAAGATAGTAGATGCAGGATTGGCCAACTTCTGGAAACCCGACGCTTGAAACTGCCTTATCGCCAGAGGCCCTGTACCATCCTGGGCAAAGACCGTATCAACGGGAGCTATCACGATATCGCCAGCGCGTGCGTCGATGCCAGACTTTTCGCTCAGTATCTTTTCTGCCAGCGTTTTTCCCATGTTCTCAAGCCTTCACCGATCAAAAATTAGAGTAGGGGCGTTCAATTGAACGCCCCTACAGTTTACATGTATCTGTGTTTCCAGGCAACCTCACTATTTGGTGGCGATTATCGCCAGTACTTCACCTTTCTTCACTGCTGCGCCTGCGGCGAAGTTGATAGATTTAATGGTTCCGGCGGAGGGCGTGGGGATGGCGTTCTCCATCTTCATCGCCTCCAGCATAACCACGATGTCCCCTGCTTTGACTTTATCCCCTACTTTTACCATATAGCGGATCACTGTACCCGGCATAGGGACAGGCAGTGTGACATCGCCTTCGGCGACGGCGGTTGCTACTGGCGTTGCCTCTTTCTTTACTTCTGGCTTAGGTGACTCAGTCGGCTTGGCCGCCGGTTGAGCAGCCTGCGCAGGGGCTGTCGTAGCCGCGGGTCGGGCTGCAACTGGCCCCGATATAATTGCCCCGCCGGTTGGCTCCACCTCTACTTTGTAGTATTCGTCCTCGACGAAAACGTTGAAGGTCCTTACGCCCGGGCCTTTGGCCGGTACTTCTTTCTTGGGCGCTTCCACTTTTTCTACAAGCTTTCCAGCGAGTGCTTTGGCGATAAGCTCATCCTCTTTCTTAACATCCTCTAGGGTCTTGGGCTTCATAGATGCCGGCACGGGGTCCAGCCCGTACTTTATGCGCAGGTATTTCATACCGGTCTGAGGATAAAGAGCATAAATCAGTACGTCGCCGATATCCTTGGCGATGTCTTTAGTATCCTGCCTGGCTTTTTCCAGTTCCGGCTTCAAAAGGTCGGCAGCGCGGCCTGTATACGGCGTTTCCCCTCTCTCGTACCCCTTGAGCACTATCTTCTGCACCTCGGGGTCTATGGGCGCCGGCGGTTTGCCGTACATGCCGTATACGTAATCTTTAACCTGTCCTGAGATCATCTTGTATCTGCCAAAGAGGACGTTCTGTACAGCTTGAATCCCCACAATCTGACTTGTAGGAGTTACCAGAGGAGGGTAGCCCAGCTCTTTACGAACGCGCGGCAGCTCCGCTTGAACCTCATGCAACCTATTCAGAGCGTCCGCTTCCCTTAACTGGGATACCAGGTTAGTCGTCATGCCGCCTGGAATCTGGTGCATCAAGACGCCGGTATCGATGATGGACATCTTGCTGGTGTCCAGGAAGCTGCGATACTTGGGGCCTATGGTCTCGAAGTAATCGTCCAGCTTGAGGAGTTTCCCCAGGTCAAGTCCGCTGTCTCGCGGCGTACCCTGCAGGGCTGCCACGATAGGCTCGATGGCTGGCTGGGAGGAACGCAGGGCGAAGGGTGCCAGACAAGTATCTATAATATCAACTCCGGCTTCGATGGCTTTAAGGCAGGTCATCGAAGCCATTCCGCTGGTGTAGTGAGTATGCAGTTCAACCGGGATCTTGAGAGCTGCTTTGAGAGCAGTGACCAGGTCGTAAGCATCGTATGGTGAGAGCAATCCTGCCATGTCCTTAATGCAAAGGCTGTCCGCGCCCATGTCCTGGAAGGTAACTGCTTTTTTCACCCAGTAATCCAGGTTGAATACAGGGCCGCCGATCTTGTTTTCGGTTAGAGAAAAGCTGAGGCAGGCCTGGATATGCTTGCTTGCTTTCTTTATTGCTGTAAACGAAGCCTGAACATTGCGCTCGTCATTCAGGGCGTCGAAAACACGGAAAATGTCTATGCCGACCTCTGCAGTGTGTTTTACAAACGCATCAACCACATCGTCGGCATAGTTCCGGTATCCTACCAGGTTCTGTCCCCTGAGCAGCATCTGCAGCGGCGTATTGGGCATCAGTTTCTTGAGAATACGCACCCTT
>JAJYLC010000097.1 GCA_021787935.1 Chloroflexota bacterium
CTAAACGACCTCTTTCGTGACTAATCTCTTCCACCTAGAAAAAGGTGCACCGTTTGACACCAGGTTATGCACCACCTCCCAAAAACCGCAAGTGCCGCATATGATAGCATACAAAGCCAGCATGATTTGAGTAATCGAACTAAAGTCCTATAAGAATAAGTACCAGAGTCTCATTGTAAGTGAACTAACCTACTGTTAGAATTCGAACCATGAGGACTGCAAAAGAAGAAACAATTACAAGAAAGAAAACCGTCCAGCAAAAGGAGCTTTTCGGGCGAACGTTCAAGATTGTCAAGAACGGACTCGACGAAGATGAAATAGTCAGCTTTCTGGGTGGCTTAATCCAGGAGAATACCGACCTGGTCGCCAGACTCGAAAACCTGGATTCGCTGAAGAAGCTTGCAGAGAATGCCGTAATCGAAGCCCAAAACGAAGCTGAACGCATCAGGTCAGAAATTGAACAAAACGCAAAAGATAAGGCTTCCGCTATTATTGCCGAAGCTAAAGAGGCAGCCGAAAAGAACGCCAGAGAGATAATGGAAGAAACAGAACGAAGCGCACAAACATTAAAAGCGAGCTCTGAAGAAGAAGCAAACAGGATCAAGGCTGAAGCCAGTCAGAAGGTTGAAGAACTAACAATAGAAATGAGAGGAATCGCCCAGAAAGAGACGCAAAATGCTTTGCGTACAAAAAAGGAGCAATTCAAGGGGTGTTACAAGCAAATATACAAAGAGCTGGTTGCTAATTTAGATAGCATTACTGAAATCACCAGCCCGTCAACCGGCAGCGGTTCCGTTATGCCTCAAGACATAAAACTGCCGCAATTTTACGCACAGCCAGTTATGGAACGGGCAGAAGCAACTGTACCACCGAAAGTATTCACAATAAAGTTCCCTCAATCTTTCGTAAGATTTTTTAACCTGATAGGGAGAAAGCTGAAGAATGGCTATCTCTTTGTATGCAGGATACTTCAACCTGAGATACGCCTATTTGGCAAAGCAGTGTCTCCATTGAAGAAACGCCTTCCCCGCATTAGACTTACCCCGTAGTAACACATTTATCACCTCGTCCTCTCGGCAACATCTCCCGCGTAACTTGTGAAATGCCCTCTCCGAAGCCGTGTCAATTTTACGAAGACAGGCGGAGTTGCATTGAGCCACGCTCTCTGTCAAAATTTTTGCTCTGGGGATGTTATCGTCCAGCGAGAAAAGGGGACGGTTCGCGAGCCGGCCGTACGTAACGTCGGGGTTGCAACATCACTGATTCCCTGCTAGAATTTCCCCTATACGGAGATTATCGTGATCAACTCCCCTGTCCTGGTCCTGAATCAGAATTACGAGCCGCTGGATGTCTGCCGCGCCCGGCGAGCCATTATCCTGCTCTGGAGGGGTAAGGCAGAGATGCTGGAGAAGAACTCAGGCTCAATCAGCAGCGCCTCCATGACTATCGACCTGCCCTCGGTAATCCGCCTGGTTTACCTGATTAAACGTCCCCGCGTACAGCGGAAGCTGAGCCGGCGTGAGGTGTTTCTGCGAGACAACTATACCTGCCAGTACTGCGGCAGGCAGACCAGAGACCTAACCATCGACCATGTTGTGCCGCGCCATCTCGGCGGTAAACACACATGGGACAACGTGGTGAGCGCCTGCAAGGCCTGCAATCAGCGCAAAGCAGGACGGTCGCCCAAAGTAGCAGGCATGGACCTCCGCCGCCAACCTTGTGCACCGCCCATAGTTGGCTACCACATAGTGTATCACCGCTTCGACGAACACCCCGAGTGGGAGAAGTATATCCCCAGCCGTAACTAAAGAGAGCGCGGTGATACCCTGGCAGCTAAGTTCAACTTGACAATATCACTAAAGTTGTTATAATTTGTATATCTATCGATCCTTCCTTGGAAGGACGGTAAGATTCTCAGGGTGCACCTTTAAACACAAGTCGCTTGGATCGGACACGACCGAGACGGCAGAATAGAACAGAGCAGCTTTGTAAAGCCTTCTCGGATATTGTCTGAGAAGGCTTTAATAATTTCCGGGAGAGTTGAAAACGATGCCTAAAATCGGCTTCATCGGAGCAGGCACAGTGGGCACAGCGCTGGCGATAACGCTCCATGAAAGGGGCTACGCCGTTATAGCGGTTGCCAGCCGCAGCAAATCGTCAGCAGAGAGGCTAGCCTCAAGGGTGCCCGAGTGTAAGTCGTTCGAGAATAAACAGTCGGTTGCCGATGTGGCCGAGCTTGTTTTCATCACCACCCCCGACGATGTCATCGGGCAGGTTGCCTCAGAGCTCAAATGGCACTCCGGACAGAGCATTGTCCACTGCAGCGGCGCTCACTCGCTGGATGTCCTTGAGTCCGCAAAACGAGACGGTGCTCAGGTAGGCGCCTTCCACCCCCTGCAAACCTTCGCTAACGTCGCCCATGCTATAAAGAACATCCCCGGCTCCACATTCGCTCTGGAAGCAGATGAAGAGCTTCTGCAAACGCTAAAAAATATGGCCCAGGACCTCGATGGAACCTGGGTACAACTTGGTGCAGGCGACAAAGTGCTCTACCATGCGGCAGCAGTTGTCGCCTGTAACTACCTGGTGACCTTGATGCAGATGGCCACCGACCTGTGGCAGACCTTCGGCGTATCCAGACCTGAAGCGACCAGGGCGCTTCTGCCTTTGCTTCGCGGCACGCTCAACAATCTCGAAAATATAGGCCTGCCAAACTGCCTCACCGGCCCCATCGCCCGTGGAGACCTGGGAACCATAAGAAAGCACCTGGAGGCCCTGGAGAAATCGGCCCCGACGCTACTACCCGCTTACTGCGAGTTGGGACTGCAGACCATACCAGTAGCCCTGGGCAAAGGAAAAATCGATAACAACAGAGCTGAAGAGATGCGTCAACTTCTAACCAACCAGTGCAGGAGGGACATAACATGCGAACCATGCTCAAAGGAAAAATCCACCGCGCTCGCGTAACCGAGGCTAACCTGGCGTATGAAGGCAGCATCACTATAGACAAAGACCTCATGGACGCTGCGGACATCCTGCCCTACGAACAGGTCCATGTACTGGATGTAGACAACGGAGCCCGTTTGGTGACCTATGCCATAGAGGGAGAGCGCGGCTCAGGGATGATCTGCATTAACGGAGCTGCTGCCAGGGTAGTTACTAAAGGCGACCTGGTCATCATTATCTCATACTGCACTGTTAGCGATGCTGAAGCTCACAACATTGTCCCCAAATTGGTTTATGTCAACTCACAGAACGGCATTGACAAAAAGCACAAAGAGATTTGTCCTGCTTTCAGCGACAACTAAGACCTTCAACCACATAATCCATGCTAAATGCTCTAAGGAAGCAGCCAATGAGAGTCACCATTACCCAGATCAAGGAGATGAAGCAAAAAGGCGAAAAAATCGCCATGCTCACCGCCTATGACTACTCCACAGCCAAGCTAATTGACGAAGCTGGCATACCGTTGATACTGGTCGGAGATAGCCTAGGGATGGTGGTGCTGGGATATAGTTCGACTATACCCGTAACTATGGACGAGATGATACACCACACCAAGGCAGTGACCAGAGGCGCTACCAGGGCGCTTGTTGTCGGCGACATGCCCTTCATGACGTACCAGGTATCCGTTGAGGAGGCCTTGCGCAACGCTGCCCGCTTCATGCAGGAAGGCGGCACCCAGGCGGTTAAACTCGAAGGCGGCGAGATTATGGCGGAGACGGTGAAAAAAATCGTCTCTTATGGCATACCCGTAATGGGGCACATCGGACTGACCCCTCAATCGATAAACCAGCTTGGCGGATTCAAGGTCGTGGGCAAGACACCGGAGGCGGCGGTTCGCACGCTCAACGATGCCATAGCCCTCGATGAGGCCGGTGCCTTCGCCGTCGTACTTGAGTGCGTGCCTGAGCCATTATCGAAACTCATCACCGAGACAATCAGCGTGCCCACCATAGGCATCGGCGCAGGCAAATACTGTGACGGGCAGGTGCAGGTAATAAGCGACCTCTTAGGGCTGTACACCGATTTTGTGCCCAAACATGCCAAGCAATACGCCAAACTGTTCGAAATCATCAAGAAGGCGACTGCCGATTATGTAGCCGAAGTGCAAGCGGGGACATTCCCCACCCCTAAACAGAGCTACGCTATGGACGAGAGCGTTCTCGCCGAGTTGAAGAAGTCGCCAAGGAAATGTTGAAGCCACTATGAGAGTTCTGCATAGTATTGCGGAGATGAAAGAGGAGCGGCGCAAGCTCAGAGGAACGGTGGGCTTTGTCCCAACTATGGGTTACCTCCACGAGGGACACCTGGAGCTGGTGCGTGTAGCGCGTGCTGAGAACCAGCACGTGGTTGTCAGCATCTTCGTCAACCCCACCCAGTTCGGCCCCAAGGAGGATTACGCCTCCTATCCACGCGATACAGAACGGGACCTCGCCATGCTCAAAAAAGAAAAGGTAGGCATTGTCTTCATGCCCGGTGCCGAAGATATGTACCCTGCCCGATACAGCACCTGGGTAGACGTGGAAAAGGTCAGCGAACGGCTGGAGGGCGCTGTCCGCCCCGGTCATTTCCGCGGTGTAGCCACAGTGGTAGCCAAGCTGTTCAACATAGTCGAGCCCACAAAGGCATACTTCGGACAGAAAGACGCCCAGCAACTGGTGGTAGTTAAAAAGATGGTCACCGACCTCAATATGAACCTAGAAGTCATCACAGTGCCCACGGTGAGGGAGCCCGACGGGCTGGCCATGAGCAGCCGCAACGTCTACCTCAGCCCGCAGGAAAGAAAATCCGCTCTGGTGCTCTACAAAGCCCTGACCCTGGCGCAGACGCTCTGGGATAAAGGTCAAACAAACGCTGACCTTATTCGCAGGGAAATGACTGCGCTCATTGAGAGTGAGCCCAGAGTAGCAGGAATAGACTACGTAAGTATTGCAGATGCTGAGACTTTAGAGGAGCTTCCCAGAATAGACCGCTCGGCGTTGGTCTCCCTGGCGGTTAAAATCGGCAAACCCCGGCTCATCGACAACATAATACTAGCATCCTAATAGCCGGTTACAAGCCGGCTATTTATGTTTGAGAGGATGGGGGAGACACCCCCATCCTCTCTTTTATTTCAAACAATTACATGTGTGTCGTAGCACTGCTCCGACCTGTGCCTGGAGTGGGTGCTCCAGGCTACCATTTCTGCAGACTAGATACTAGTTCAATCTTTGAACAAGTTCATCTACAGTCAAGAATTTCCCGCTAGTTTCTACTTGATAAACCAGTTCAACCATCAGAGAATTAGCCGGGGTCGGCATGCCCATCTTCTTTCCTAAGTTCACGATTTCCCCGTTAATATAATCAACTTCCGTCCTTTTCCCTCCCTTGATACTCTGCAACATGGAACCCAGAACTGGTACTTTGCCTAAAGACTCGGCCATCCTCTTTAACAAGTCCGATGAGTTTGCTAGTGGCATGCTGGCCAGTGTTTTCATCGGACCAAGTGGAAATCCGGGTACATCCGCAGTCTTTATTCCTGCCTCGTCGATGACCTTTAGACCCTCTTTCACCACATTTATGGTCAGCTCTCTGACCTTTGAATATTGATAGCCTTCTTGATATGATAATCCGGTCACTGCCTGGACAGCGTTCTGTAAATTCCAAACAAGCTTGGTCCAATGTGCTCCCCGAATGTCATCACTCGTCTCTGTTGATATTGCTTTATTGAGCAGAGATGAGAAAGTCTTTATTCGATTCCCCTCAGCGCCAAAGGGTTCTCCTATTAGGAGAGCGGTTCTACCGAACGGGTTGGAATATGATACTTTGCCCGGTTCAAGGAATACACCGTTAAATATAACAACGCCGCTGATGATGTTTTCTTTTCCCAAAACTGCGGCTATCAGGTCATCGCTCTGAACCCCGTTTTGCACTGTGACTATGGGAACCCCGAACAAATATGACTGTACTTTTTTGACTGAAGATTCGACATCCTGGGTCTTTGCAGTCAGCAAGGCCAAATCTGGTTTGAAATCAAGGTTCTCGGCAGCCTTGACCTGAATTACAATTACCCCAGATCCTCCGTCGAGGATTAATCCATTCTGGTTTATTGCATTAACGTGAGGCCTCCGACCTATTAGAGTGACGTCTTCTCCAGCTTTAGACAAGAGACCACCAATTACACTTCCAATAGCTCCCGCACCGATAACAGCTATCTTCATAACGGTGCCCCCTTTCCCCACCTTGCTAAAGATTTGAGGACTTCCCGCACATTGCAGCTTAAGTCTAGGACGCTACCAAAATGTTGTCAATCTCCTAAAAGCAGGTGAATCCCTGCCCGTGGAGAGCGTAATTACGACGATTGAGAGAAGTTATGCTAACAAGGCGTCAATAGACTTTACGTCAGAATGTTTAGCGATTCTCTGTTCGTGGTGTTGATTATCAAACATGGGTATGGGTGAAAATTAAGGCGATAAAATAAATAACCATAATAACTGCCCCCAATGGGATTCCTATCTTAGCCCATTCTCCCATATTTATCTTCAGCCTCTCTGCCGCCACAATGTTCGGGATATTCCCCGGTATCAGAATGCCGCCGGCTATGAGTAAGCCCATAATTGCGCTGAGAATCTGAAATTTCGTCATAAGTGGCCCTATCTCCACGGCGGTCAGGGTGGCATTGTCGAGAAATGCAGAAACTGTGTTGATCCAGTAGAGCGCCCAGGGTGAAATCTTATCTAAATACCACACTATAAGCGGCTTCATGCCTTCACCCAGTAATATGAGTGCGGCAACGAAGATAAAAACCTTAACCGCCCTTATTATTACCCCTCTCATGGTCTCGCTATATTCGGAGTATACAATTTCCTTTTCCATAGATATACCGCGACCTATATATACTGCTCCGAAAATACCCAAAGCTATGACGCCGGGGATTACATACATTCCGAAGATATCTACTGGAAACAGGAATCCGGCATTGTACGGCGGCCCTGTCAACTTATGCACCAGGATAGTAGACAAGGGTTCGCCCACAGGCGTTAAAACGGCACCCAGGCCCACAGCGAAGCAGGCAACGACTATGGTCTTTATTTTGTGACGCCGCGAGAAGGGAAGCACCGCCACGATTTCAGCCAGGATGGCAGCCGTAACGATCACCGAGATAATGCTGGAGATGAGGCCCAGCAGAGCTATGAAAAAGAAGAGGAAGAGCTTGGGGCCGAGTTTATCGGCCAGGCCTACTATGCTATTGCGGAAAGGCTTGTTGTAATGATGTATGAGAAGCCCGAATATGAGCACAACCTGGAAAATGCCTATAGGGATTGACCGTATTATCACCGGAGCTTTCAGGGCATCTTTAACCAGTCCCCAACTCCACAGTCCGGAAATGCTCACGGCAATTATGCCCATGACCAAAAAGAATGGCTCCAGATGCTCCCCTATTCTTTTAACTCTGAAAGGAAGCACCAGAACCATTAAGGTTATGGCGACCAATCCGATTACAATATAGAGGACCGGCTGTGCAGGAATATTATCCAACTAATCTTTCTCCCGATTTCAAGGTTTCAATTATAAGCCAAGCTTCGTAGCCAGGCAAACTCTTATCAGTTCCGAACGCTATCGCAGGATGAAAAATTGTCTCCCCTAACTCGATTGTGTTAAACTAAGACGACATAAGGAGAGTGCATTTTGAGAATTCTGGTCACCAACGATGACGGTATCGCCGCCCGGGGGCTCTGGGAGCTGGTTCGGGAGCTCAGGAGAATAGCTGAAGTAGTCGTAGTCGCCCCTGACCGCGACCAGAGCGGTATAGGTACAGCGGTCACCCTGCATCACCCGGTGAGAGTAAGCCCCGTACCTGCGGGGGTTACAACGATCAAGAGCTATTCTGTTGAAGGCACTCCGGCAGATACTGTTATCCTGGCTTTGAAAACACTACTAAAAGATGGCGTAGACATGGTGTTCTCGGGCATCAACGAAGGTTCAAACCTGGGCAACGATGTGCTAATCTCTGGTACGGTGAGCGCTGCCCTGCAGGGGTACTTCTACGGACTGCCCTCTGTTGCTATCTCTGTTGCCGCTATCAAGAGAGTGCGTTTCGATGTAGCAGCCAAGTTTGGGGCTCTCATCGCCCAGCAGGTTGCTTCCGGTAATATGCCGCAGAAGTTTTTGCTCAATATTAACCTGCCTAACCTGCCACTTGATAAAATCGCCGGAATCGAGATAACCCGTCTCGGCGAACGAAGCTATATGGACAATATCAAAGCGGGCCACGACGGCAAGAGAAAATACTACTGGATTGTGCGGGGCAAACCCGACTGGAAAGAGGTGGAGGGGACAGATATCTCGGCGCTGGGGAAAAAGAAAATCTCAATTACGCCGCTTCACAGCGACTTAAGCAGCGATATCCATCTCGAATCGCTGAATAGAGCGTTTTCCTCGTTGTTCCAGGGTCTGAAGACGGCTAGCCCGCATAAACACGTCAGAGCAAAGTAGACCCTGTTTCCCCTAGCCAAGAGGGCGCAGCTTACTTCTTGCCGCCGCAATCTGACTATCGAGTATAGCACCCTGAGCCGCTGCTAGCTTGGCTATCGGTATTCTAAACGGGCTGCAGCTCACAGAATCGACACCGGCAGTATGGAAAAACATGATAGAGCGCGGCTCTCCGCCGTGTTCTCCGCAGACGCCGATATCCAACTCTTTCTTCTCCCTGCGGGCCCAGGTTATGGCGGTTTCCATCAGCCTGCCCACGCCCTTAACGTCCAGAATTAAGAAGGGATTGTCCTGAAGTATACCGGCATCGAGGTACATCGAGAGGAACTTCTTTTCAACGTCTTCTCTGCTGAAGGAATATACCGCCTGGGTCAGGTCATTGGTGCCGAAGGAGAAGAAATCGGACACCTGAGCAAGCCTTCCTGCTCGCATGCAGGCGCGTACAGTCTCCATCATCACCCCAAATTTGACACCCCTGTCTTTAATCATCTTCTTTACCCACAGGAGCTCCTGGGAAGTAACCACCTGCGGCACCATGATAGAGACATCGCATCTGACCTCAGCGCAGGCGTCGGCAATAGCATCGATCTGCATCTGGTAAATCTCCGGATAGGTAACAGCCACCCTGACCCCCCGGTGACCCAGCATCGGGTTGGTTTCCTTGAGCTCGCGTATTCTCCTTTTGAGATCCGGGGCAGTTGTCTCGGCTTCCGAGGGCAAAAACTCGTGCAGAGGAAGATCGAGCAGCCGGATTATGATAGGCATTCCCTTAAGCTCCCGGAAGATTGCCATGAAGTCCTGTTTCTGCAGCTTGTGCAATAAGACCAGGGCCTCAGCCCTTTGCTCTTTGGTCTCCGCCAGTATAAACGCTCTAATAGCAGAAAG
>JAJYLC010000008.1 GCA_021787935.1 Chloroflexota bacterium
AGAGGGGCGACCCGCCTCGGGCGGGTCGCCCCTTAGAAAGTTACTTGTTACCTATGTGTCTAGTAAATATGTAGCCAGTGTATCAGGTTTGTACCAGATTCATTCCTCCCACTTGAGGGGAGTGGATTGGGCACAGTGCACTGTGCCCCTACAATTTCTTAACGCTGTCTGCCTCTCTGTTGAAGGCCTGCTTGGGCGTTATCGCCGAGGCTATCCCTGTGACAGCGAAAATCTTAATCAGGTCACCCGCAATGAAGGGGTAGAACCCCAGGTGGAGGACCTGATAGAAACTCGTGCTCTTGCCATTAACCAGGTTCAACCACAGGTGCAGTTGCAGCAGTCCCGGAACGTAGATTAAGACGAAGTTGGCGAAAAGCAATATGCCCAGCATGGGCAGGAAAGACCTTGCTCGGATATATTTATCAACGAAATGCCCCACAAAAAGGGCGGCCAGGAAGAAACCAATGATATAGCCTCCGGTAGGACCGGCGAGGTGGCCCACGCCGCCTGACCAGCCGGTGAACCAGGGCAGCCCGGCAGCCCCGAGCCCTGCATAAGAAGCCACGCTGATACCTCCCCACCACCGGCCCAGAAGCACACCGGCCAGCAGCACAGCGAATGTCTGCATAGTAATCGGCACCGGCGTCCAGGGAAGCGGAAACCTTATCTGAGCTGCAAGCCCGATGACACACGCCATGCCCAGCGCCAGCAGAATTTTTCTGGCCAGGCCTAGTTCGGCACGCCAGCGGTAAGCGTTGTATGTCGCCATTCTCCATCTATCTAGAGCTTTTGCTTCCATATCGTGAACTCCTTCCTTCGCCAGATTTACTTGCTAAAAGGTCAATTACGGCGGCCAATCAAGGATACGTCGCCGCTGATGATTCTCTTCACATCGCCATTCTCCTTTCTTACCAGCAGGAAGCCCTCCCCATCTATGTCCAGGGCTCTACCCTTCATTTCCTCGTTGACATCACTGACTTTGACCCAGAAGCCAATGGTATTGTCCAGCGCTTTCCACTCCTCCCTGAGCGCGTTAAACCCGGATGCCACGAACGTAGTGTACAGCGCGTCGAACTCGGTTAAAATGCTCTGGACAAGTCTCACCCGGGAGACATACTCCCCACATCTCTCGGCCAGCGAGGTGGCAATCTCCCTGGCTGGCTCGGGTAACTCCGAACATTGTGTATTTACATTTACCCCGATGCCCACAATGATGTGGTCTACCGTGTCTATATCGCAGCTCATCTCGGCAAGGATGCCTGCGACCTTCTTGCCGCCGATAGTAATATCGTTGGGCCACTTTATCCGCGGCTCGAGCGGAGTCACCTTTCGTATACCTTTACACACAGCTACTCCGGCGATCAGAGGAACCTGGATAATCTGAGAAGGTCTGAGATTGGGCCTTAATATGGCAGAGAAGTACACGCCTTCGCGAGGCGGTGAAGCCCACAGCCTGCCCTTCCTGCCCCTGCCTCTGGTCTGCCTCTCAGAGATAACTACGGCACCCTCCTCGATCCCCGTTCTGGCTGCTTCTCCTGCCTCGTCCTGAGTCGAGGCGACCTCCTCACGATACAGAATGCGCCTGCCTATGATACTGGTATGGAGACCGTGTAAAATCTCTTCCGGGATAACGAGGTCGGGGCTCTTGATAAAGGAATACCCGGTTCTCGGGGATGAATCTATTTCGTATCCTATCCTGCGCAGCTCTTTAACATGCTTCCAAACGGCGGTCCTGGAGATGTTGAACCTCTGGCCGAGCTGCTCTCCGGAAACGTGGCCTTGTTTCTGCAGAGCTTTGAGAATGGAATCTCTCATCAGACCCGTATTTTAGCGAAGGACTCGACTAATGTCAACCATTTGAAATCTATCGGTTGACATTAAGATTAAATGAGAAGGGCGTCCTTCCGAGGAAGGACGCCCTTGCTGAGGCACATTTTGGTTCGAGATGATTACTGAGTCTGCGGGGGACTGGCCAGCGTGCTTCTCAGCAAAATCCCGTTTGCCCAATACAGACCTGTTGTACCCGAAGGCAGGATGTCATAGGTGGCTCCCTCTTCGTAGGATACATGCTCCACGGCTATCACCAGAGCCCCATCAAGGCTGTCGCCCACCAGATAACTGCCCAGCGGCCGGCCCTCCACTGTGGGATGGCCCGGCGATGCTGTCACTGCCCGGCCATCGCTAAGTCTCACGGTCACCATCTGGAAAGAAGGCGGCACCGGGGTCGCAGCAGTCTCAACGACTGTGGCTGCCACGCGATTCCCCGAGTCATCCACTGACCACACAGTCATCCCTCGGCTCAACTGCTGCACCGGGACCGGCCCGGCAGGAGTATCTATAAGGGTGCCTTTCGCCAGGCAAATAGGACAGGTATTGAAGCTCGTTTCTTTTTTCAGTATCGTTATTTTGCCTGACTGCGTGATTGTTCCGATGTAGCGGTATCCCTGGTTTTCCCCCACCCGCAGAGTGAAGTCGAATATATCTCCGGAAGCAGTCAGCTGTACCCCATAGGTGAGTAACTTGTGCTGCCTATAGATGAGCAGTTTTTCCTCATCGGTGTAGTCAGCTTTATTCGGCAGGCCGAGATGCTCCAGGATCGCAGAGAATTCGGTCGCGTTTCCCCTGATGGTAGGGAACTGCTCCAGAGCATTCGCCAGCTCCTGTCCTTCTCGAGCTATAGGGTAAAAATCGGGGTCGCAGTAGAACACTTCATTGCCGAAATTCGAAATCAGTCGGTATTTCAGCTCCGGCGCAGAGTAAACAACCGGCGTTGACGTCGGTGCCGGCTGCGATTTGCAAGCTAAGGGAAGGAGGACTAAGGCTGCCATAAGTATCAGTAGGCATTTTGCCAAGGTACCCGATTTTCTCATCCTCTACCTCCAGTGGTTTCATTCTACAGGGCTGCGACCGGTAATTCAATATCGCGAACGCAAATGAGCAGGACTGGGGTCATCCTGATTGCGGTGCGGAACAGAGTCAAGACAGCCTCTGGTTTCGCACTTCTCCGTGATATAATGAGCCTGCAATAGAAGGCAGCTGCGGCAATGCGGTTCCCCAGGGCGAGAGACAGATCTGAACAGGATTTCAGGAAACTGAGGACATTAATTGACTAAGCTTATCTTTCTGGGCACAAAAGGCGAGATCGAAGAGTTCACCGAGAGGCACCAATACCACTCCTCGACCGTAATCATGTCGGATAGCGTCAGATTGTTGCTGGACTATGGAATGCTGCAAAGGTACAGCCTGGAAGAAATAAAGCCTGACGCGGTACTCATAACTCATGCGCACCCTGACCACTATTCATGGTTGAAAAAGGACATTCAGACAGACGTGCCAGTCTACCTGACGAAGGAAACCTTCGACTATGGAAAATTCCGACCTCCGAACGCCAAGGTGGTCTTGCCAGGGCAGCAACACCAGATCGGTCCCTTTCAGTGGTCATGCTACAGGGTGATACACTCCATCAGATGCCCCGCGGTCGGTTTCAAAATCAGGGCCGGAGGCAAGACCTTCGTCTACAATTCGGACCTGGTAGATATCGTGGAGAAGGATTCCGTGCTCAAAGATGTGGACTACTATATCGGTGATGGCTCAAGCATCAGAGCCAACCTGGTGAGAAGAAGGGGAGATACTTTCTTCGGCCATGCCAGGATAACGACACAGATAAACTGGTGCAGGAAGTACGGGATCAGCCATATCATGTTCACTCACCTGGGCAAAGAGACCGTCAGAGAAGAACAGAAGTTTGCTCAGGAACACAGCGACGTCGTTTTAGCCTATGACGGCATGGAACTCAAGGTATGAGACCAGGGCACGGTATGCCTTGCCCCTTTATGAATAACGTAGGGGCGTTCAATTGAACGCCCCTACACATTTGTGTCAATCAGGCCTAGTTTACACTTCGCGGAACTCGCCCTCTACGGTGCCTTCGTCTTTCTTGCCCGGCCCTTCTTGGCCATCTCCTGGAGGCGGTGGCGGCGCTCCTGCGCCCGGACCTCCGCCTGCCTGCTGATAAACCGCCGCGCCTACTTTCTGCATGGTGTTTGACAGCTCTTGAGTCATGCGCTTTAACTGCTCAACATCGCTGCCCTGCAGCGCAGATTTCACGGCTGCTATCTTGGCATCAACCTCGCTCTTCAGGTCGGCGGGCACCTTGTCGCCCTGCTCTCGGAGCGTTTTCTCTGCCGTATACACTATGGTATCGGCCATATTTCGGGTTTCTACTTCCTCTTTCTTCCTGGTATCCTCGGCCGCATGCATATCAGCCTCGCGCTTCATGCGCTCAACCTCATCCTTGCTCAGCCCGCTGGAAGCGGTTATGGTTATCTTCTGCTCCCTTCCGGTGCCTTTGTCATGCGCTTTAACGCTGAGTATGCCGTTCGCATCTATGTCGAAGGAAACCTCGATCTGCGGCATCCCACGAGGCGCAGGAAGGATGCCATCCAGCATGAAGCGGCCCAGCGTCCTGTTATCGGCAGCCATAGGGCGCTCTCCCTGGAGCACGTGAATCTCCACGCTGGGCTGATTATCGGCGGCCGTGCTGAAGATCTGACTCTTCGAGGTAGGTATAGTCGTGTTGCGCGGGATAAGCGGTGTCATCACCGCACCCAGAGTCTCAATACCCAGGGTAAGCGGAGTGACATCGAGGAGCAATACATCCCTGACCTCTCCTTTAAGCACACCTGCCTGAATAGCTGCGCCCATAGCGACAACCTCGTCGGGGTTAACGCCCTTGGAGGGCTCTTTACCGAAGAAGTCCTTTACTTTCTGTTGCACTAGGGGCATCCTGGTCTGGCCACCCACAAGGATGACCTCGTTTATCTGGTTGGTGCTCAACGAGGCGTCCTTCACCGCCTGCCGGCAGGGTTCGATAGTCTTGTCCACCAGGTCCATCACCAGTTGTTCCAATTTCGCCCTGGTCATTTTTATAGCAAGGTGCTTGGGACCGCTGGCATCTGCCGTAATAAACGGGAGGTTTACCTCGGTCTCCATAACCGTGGAAAGCTCGATCTTCGCCTTCTCCGCAGCCTCCTTCAGGCGCTGCAAGGCCATGCGGTCTTTCCTCAGGTCTATGCCTTGATCTCGCTTGAACTCATCGCACAGCCAGTCCATGATGCGCTGGTCGAAATCGTCGCCGCCAAGGTGGGTATCACCAGCGGTGGATTTGACCTGGAATGTCCCCTCGCCCAGCTCCAGTATGGAGATATCGAAGGTACCACCGCCCAGGTCGTAGACAGCTATGGTCTCATCCTTTTTCTTATCCAGCCCATAAGCCAGCGCTGCAGCGGTAGGCTCGTTGATTATGCGCAGCACCTTCAGCCCTGCGATCTCGCCGGCATCCTTGGTGGCCTGCCTCTGGCTGTCGTTAAATAGGCAGGCACTGTAATCACTGCTTCGGTTACTTTCTCGCCCAGATAAGCCTCGGCATCGGCTTTCAGCTTCTGAAGAATCATGGCTGAGATCTCGGGAGGGCTGTACTCCCTGCCCCCCATGGCCACCCGCACCTCGTTATTCGAGCCCCGCGTTACCCTATAGGTCTTTCGACGGGCATCCTCCTCTACAGGAAGCTCACGTCCCGGAGGCTCCCCCCATTTGCGTCCCATGAAACGCTTTATACTGTAAACGGTATTTTCGGGGTTTGTAATCATCTGACGCTTGGCAACCTGACCCACCAGGCGCTCTCCGGTCTTGCTCACAGCCACTATTGACGGTGTGAGCCTGGAACCTTCGGCGTTGGTAATCACCACAGGCTGCCCCCCCTCCATAACCGCCACTTCGCTAAGAGTCGTCCCTAAGTCAATCCCTACTGCTTTCGGCATTTTCCACCTCCATCAAATCTCGATAAATTTACTTATGCTCATTATTGCTTGGGGGTTCACTGCCCTTTCCCACCATGACTATGCTGGGTCTGATAACACGATTGCGGAGCTTATAACCTTTCTGTGTCTCTCCGATAACCTTGCCTTCTTCGCCCTCCACCATCATGACTGCCTCGTGAAAATTAGGGTCAAAGTCTTTGCCCTCAGCCTCAATCACCGATACCCCTTGAGACTCAAGAACTCCTTGCAGCTTACGATATATATGTCTCATCCCTTCTACCCAGGTCGACTCGGCAAACTCATCAGGGACACTTGCCAGGGCTCGCTCCAAATCATCCACCACAGGCAGCAGACTCAGGATGAGTGCGGAGTTGGCATAACTCACCACCTCAGCCCGCTCCTGCTCGATCCGCCTCTTATAGTTAACGAAGTCCGCTTGCGCTCTCTGCCAGTTCGCCAGATACTTATCAGCTTTATCCTTCTCTTCAGCAAGCGCCTTCTTTAGAGATTCTACCTCCTCGACACCTTCAGCTTCCGCCTGTGCGACTTCTCCCTGCTCGACCTTTTCCTCCTCAGGGAAAGAACCATGCTCTTTCTTAGGCAATCTACTTCCCCCTTGAACATATTCCAACCAGAATTTTAAATCGTTATTTACCGAATGCTGTGACTTTTCTCACAAATCTTAAAAATCAAGTTTTCCACCTAACAGACAAGGGGCCCGAGCCCCTTGTTAAGCCTCCAGACATCCAGCCTTACCCGTACAGCTCACTCACCAGCTCGCTCATCACTGTAGACAAAAAGCTAACCGTGGGGATAGCGCGCTGGTACTCCATTCTGGTCGGTCCCATTACACCGATAGCGCCGCCCACTTCTCCAGGGATGCCGTATCTGGTCAGAATCACGCTGCAATCACGCATAACATTCTCTTTATTCTCCCTGCCGATAACCACCCGTACTCCTTCCCCTGTCAGCACCCTGGGCAGGAATGACTTGAGCAGGCTCTTCTGCTCCAAGACCTCCATTATCGCTGCTATCTTGTCGCTCGAGGCAAACTCAGGCTGTCTCAGCATATGGCGGAGGCCATCGATATACGGCTCCTCGTATTCTTCGCCTTCTTCATCCCTCATGACCTCAGATACAATCTTCATCACCTGCTCTTCCACAGGAGAAAGCTTCAAGCCTTTGGCAGCTATCTCGGAAGCGGTAAGCCCGGCATAGGCCGAAGTTAGCTTGCGCGCACTGGCGCTAAGCCTCTCCTGGGATACATTCTCTTCTAGATTCAGCACCTGCTGCCTGAGCTTCGCTTCTTTGAGCACGAGCACTAATAAAACCAGGAACTCCTGAAGGGAAATCAACTCCAGGTGTTTGAGCCTTGCTTCAACAGGCTTGGGCAGAGTAACCAGAGCTACGTTGTGCACCATACCTGACAGGATTGCAGCAGCCAGGTGTGTCCATTCCTCAACCGCCCGCTCTACCTGATGAAACTGGTGCCTGATCATAAATTGCTCATCTTCAGATAAGCGGGCATAAGCCATCAGGGACTCTATATAACGGCGGTACCCCTTCTCGGTGGGGATGCGTCCCGCCGAGGTATGGGGCTGGACGATATAGCCCTCTTCCTCAAGCTCCATCATTTCGTTGCGCACAGTAGCCGGACTCACCCCCAGGCCCTTTTTGGCCACGACCTCGGAGCTTACAGGCACGCCTTTCGAAATATATTCGCCTATGATGATCCTGAGAATTCTATCTCTTCTTCGAGTGAGCATCTCTCTGCTCCCCTTGTTAGCACTCTCGCCATTAGAGTGCTAATGCTACAATAACTCTATCACTTTACGCTCATTCTTGTCAAGGGGTTTGATTGTCCTTACCGAATGTTGATTCCTATCACTTGCTCTGATATACTTTTCGAATATAACCTCTCAGGAAAGGCATCTATTTGGCTCGATATGCAAGGATTACAGGCTGGGGCAAATACCTGCCCCAGAAAGTGCTCACAAACCAGGAACTTGAGCGCTTAGTTGATACCTCAGACGCCTGGATCATCAGCCGTACCGGCATCAAAGAACGAAGGATTGCCGCCAACGATGAGACAGCGTCGACCATGGCAGTGCACGCTGCCAGAGAAGCTCTAAAAGCCGCCGGGCTGGAGCCCCATTGCCTCGACCTGGTGATAACAGCAACCTGCACGCCTGAGCTTATCTTCCCCGCCTGCGCTTCCCTCGTGCAGAACTCACTGGGAGCCAGAAAAGCAGCCGCTTTTGACCTCAATGCCGCTTGCAGTGGGTTCATCTACGCCTTGGCCACCGCCTGCCAGTTCATCACCGCCGGAAGCTATAAGAATATCCTGGTTGTAGGCAGCGAAGTCTACTCGCGTATTCTGAATTGGAAGAACCGCAATACCTGCGTTCTCTTCGGCGACGGAGCCGGCGCGGTGGTGGTACAGGCCAGCGATTCGCCAGGTTCGCTAAGCTTCGTACTGGGTAACGATGGGTCGAGAGCAGGCTCTATATACACGCCGGGCCCTTGCGGTCTAAATCAAGGCCCTTACTATCTTACTATGAACGGCCGGGAGGTATTTAGGTTCGCAGTAAACGTCATTTGCCTTGCCACCAAGCAGGCTGTCAAGGCCGCTGGCCTCGAACTGTCCGACATCGATCTTTTAATCCCTCATCAAGCCAATACCCGCATTCTCAAATCGGCCGCCAAAGCAATCGGCCTCCCTCTGGAAAAGGTCTTCATTAACGTAGACCGCTACGGCAATACCTCGGCAGCCTCCATTCCTATCGCTCTGTGCGAGGCTATAGAAGAGGGACGACTTAAGGAGCGTGACCGCCTGGTGCTGGTCGGCTTCGGCGGCGGCCTTAGCTGGGCGGCGATGGTGCTGCAATGGGGACAGGGAAAAAGGTGAACTCCATAGGTGCATAGCAGCCATTGTAGGGGCACAGCCCTGTGGATAAAACAATGGCAGGTCAGCAGTCTGGCCGGGGTCCAAATAGGGTACATTGAGCTTATCGGGTTTGGCGTTTGCGCTGTGCTCCTATTTGGTGTAAGCTGGATAACCAGAAAAGTACCCCCAAAAATGTCATTCTGACCCTGAACGTAGTGAAGGGGAAGAATCTCGCAAATCCCGAGACCCTTCGCTCCGCTCAGGGTGACATAGAGGAGAGGTTGTCAAAATGGAGATAGTCTGGCTGGGACATTCCTGCTTCAGAATAAGGGGAAAGGAAGCTACTATTGTTACCGACCCCTTCGACAAGACACTGGGCTATCCGGTGAGAAAGCCCACGGCAAGCATCGTTACTGTGAGCCATAGCCATCCCCAGCACAGCTTTGTGGATGGCGTGGCGGGCAACCCCAGAGTGGTCAGCCGCCCCGGCGAATACGACATAGCCAATGTTTTCATCAACGGCATCGCCACCTGCCACGATAACGAAAAGGGAGCTGTCCGGGGCAAGAATACTGTTTTCTTCATAGAGATCGATGAGGTCAAGGTCTGCCATCTGGGCGACCTGGGGCACGTGCCTACCACAGAGCAGATAGAGCAGATGAGCGGCGTTGATATATTGATGGTACCCGTAGGCGGAGTGTCCACCATTAATGCTGCTGCGGCGGCAGAGACCATAGGCCTGCTCGAGCCGAAGCTGGTGATTCCGATGCACTACAAAACGGAAGTGGTGAAGATGGAGCTGGAGCCTCTGGAGCATTTCATTAAAGTCATGGGATTGAAAGAGGTGGTATCCCAGCCCAAGCTCAATGTCACCAAATCGAGCCTGCCACCCGAGACCAAAGTCCTGGTGCTGGACTACCGCAGGGAGAGCATCCTGGAACCAGCGAAACCTGCATAAACCTTCTAACCGCAGAGTAACGCGTCCATTCCGTTTTGCAACGGAATCCAGTACACGAGTAGCCAAATGTCTACCAAATGGGGAGATGACTGGATTCCGACTTCCGTCGGAATGGTTCCACAACGTTTCCATTCCGTTGTAAAACGGAATCCAGTGGCCTCGGATAATCGTTACCCATTCCGTTGCAAAACGGAATCCAGTTACCTGAATAGCAATCATGTTTACCAAAAGAGAAGCCGTCCTTCCTGAGGAAGGACGGCTTCGTTTGAATCGTCTCTAACCGATAAGCGTTTTAGCTTTTCGGCGGGGGAGGCGCAGGAGCAGCGGGCTGTTGCTTTCTCATCATCACTACTACCGCTAGGATTATAGCGATGACAGCAAGCACGATGCCAATGATGCCGTATACGTTGGACGCACTCTTACCAGTAGGTCCGATAGGGCCAGTGGAACCAGTGGCGCCCGTGGCACCCGTCGCTCCAGCGGGTATGCCCAGCGTCAATATACCCGTCGATGGATCCCAACTGACCGTGGGGGCCGAACCGGCAGGAAGTGCGGTAACAATTACCTGGGTTATCGCACCTCCAACGGAGGTGCCGCCCCCTGAGCCCTTGGTCAGGTTTACCAGCACGTTGCCACCTATTTGCCAGGTAGCCGTCTGGGTCACAGTAGCGTTGCCAATCATGAAGCTCACGGTCATCCCGCTATAGCTCACGCCCTCAGGTTGAGGTATAACTATTTTGTATGTTGAATTACCGGATACAGTTGTTGTGGTAGTGGTAAACGTTGCATTCCCTATCTTGGCCGTTATCACAGTGCCGTCGGCCACCTTTAGGCCATTCACCAGCACTGAGCCATGGAAGGCGCAAGGCGGCTCCAGACCGCCCTGAGCGAAAGCTATGGCCGGGAAGAGGACAAGCGCTACCACTGCCAGCAGAGCCAACAGTCTCAGTTTGGTCATACTCTTTCCTCCTTATTTAGTAGCCTACCTTGAGGGGTTCGCTGGAACCCCTCAAGGTAATTCTCTTTATCCTCTTATTGCCAGCCTTTCAAATTCCAGCCCGCGCTGAGCGTATAGCTATGCGCGCCGTAAATCAGGGTGCAGTCTGCATTGACGTCAATCCAGAAGCCATCGCCGGGGTTAAGGGATGCCAGGTTGCTTCCGGCAAGGTCAGCCGGATCATACATGTACCAGGTTCCGTTACCATAGGTCCACACCCTAACGAGCTGGGTGCTTATCCCAGCGAGCTGGGTACCAATGCCTACCTGACCTGCTGTTAAGGTGAAAAACGATGTCGCAGTATTCGTCCCGTCTGTGGCCAGTATCACCTGGACTCCCGGCGCCAGACCGGGTACGGTGAAGGCATAGCTGAAAGTACCCGAAGCAGTGGTCAACGCCTGGCTGGTCAGTGTGTAGGTGCCAATCTTGATCGTCACCGGGAAGTAGCCTAGGAAGCCCGTCCCGCTTAGCGATACTGAGGTTGTGGCCGCACCCGTGTTGGGAGTAACTGTAATGGCCGCCCCGGGTATGGTAAACGTTGCCGCCGGGCTGGTATTGTTGTTTGTATCAGCAGCGCCAACGGTGTAAGCGCCGGGAGCAGAAGCGGTCGGTACGGTAATGGTAGCCGCTATAGCTCCGGTGGCGTCCGGTGTAACGGTTTGCGTCGCCACAACTTTGGCCGTCGACACACTGGTGAGACTAATTGTCACCACATTGTTCACCACGGTATTGGTTACCCACCCGGTCCCGGTGACTACTACGGTAGTGCCCGCCGGACCGGTAGTCGGATTGATGGCGATGGTGGGCGTGGTAATGGTGAACATGCCTGTGGCAATCACACCATGAATGTCTGTCGCCGTCACTGTGTTAACCCCGGCGGTAACCGTGTTGGCAGTTGGGACATAAAGTGTCGTCGGGCTTATCACGCCGGTGCTATCGATACTTATGTTCCCTGTGTTCCAGGCGAATCCACCGAACTTGAGTTGACCAGCCGGAATGTAGTTGCCCGACGCAGCAAACATGTTAGCGCCCGTGAGCAGAACCTGAGTGTTTCTGGGCCCGCTGCTCGGAGTCAGCACCAGGGCACGGCTCACCACTGTGAACGTTGTGCTAGCAGTGAAAGTGCCCCGAGTCGCCACAATCTGGTTAACACCAACCAGCGCTCCGGGAGGGGTCGCCTTTGATGCTGCAAGCTGCCCATTAGACTGAGCGATAACCCACGTCCATGGCGCGCCAGCGAATGTTAAAGTAACGTTCCCGCCGGCAGGCCAACCGTTGCCTGAGATAGTGACAGTAGAGCCGGCCAGCCCGCTGAGCGGAGATACCGCTACGGAGGGGGTAACCGTGAAGCTTGCCATGTTAGCGGTACTGTTGGCTCCAGCCAAGTCCTTACCCCAAATATTGTGCGCGCCGGAAGTCAGAGGAGGTACTGCCGCGGTCACGGTGAAGCCGCCGGTCAGGTCCGTCAGCCCCACTGTGGCCAGGGTCAGATTCCCAAGCGTGGCATTGCCGGTATCTATTTTCACAT
This sequence comes from Chloroflexota bacterium, assembly GCA_021787935.1. Classification (GTDB taxonomy): domain Bacteria; phylum Chloroflexota; class Dehalococcoidia; order SZUA-161; family SZUA-161; genus JACWAE01. The sequence continues at coordinate 12,190 of JAJYLC010000008.1, forward strand.
ATCCGCCAACACTCGCATTGAATCCGGTGCCCTGTACCGTAATGCTGCTCCCCACAGGCCCGGACAATGTAGTGGGCGATGTTACAACAACCTTGGGAACCACGAAGAAGTTCTGTGTAGGGCTGCTTATGCCGTCAGTAACTTTAATAGTGTGGTTTCCATATGTAGACGCGGGAACCACTATACCGAAGGTAGCGGCGCCCCCACTGGCTACAACCGTAGATGGCACGGTAGTAATAAGCGCGCCGTCCCAGTAGGTGTACAGGGTGACATTCCCCAGAAAACCACTCACTGAAATGGTAACAGGAGTACCCACCGGCCCCGTCGTAGCGCTTAGGCTTGTAATAGAACCTGCTGCGCTGGCGGGCACTGCGGCTACCGCCACCAGGGTACCTAAAATTGCTAGCACCGCCAGCAGTGTTATGATTCTTGTCTTTACTTTCATCTAGTCTCTCCTTTCTTGGGCGAAATATTGACTTGCCCCCGATGACCAACTCCTAATTCTATTTGTCTCAATCTTCACATATAACCCACCTCCTTGTTAAGCATGTCAACTATGCTTTTTAATTTTTTAGAACTCCAATTTTTCCTCTAGTATAAAGACTAGCCCCCTGCTGGGGGACTGCTAAAAGTGAGGTCTTACCCACGTTCCACACCGGTAATTTTAGTGCTTCCTTTTTTGCATATACCTACTCTAGGTAGGCAAGTCGGCCTCATTCTAAACACCTTTATTCCCGCTTGTCAATACCTTTTCATGACAGTTTTGTGTAATTTTCCAGCACCTTTCGTAGCACACCGGCTCCCGTCCTGCACTTTAAAAATGGACTTACGGACTGCCATTTAAACCAACCTGCCAGAACCGATAAGTCCATTTCTATCCTGAATCATAACGGACTGTAAAGCTTTTACCACTTTTCTTCAAGCTTGTCAATAGGTTTGGCCGAAATTGTTTACCAACTGCTTCTATTTCGTATCATTGCGAGCCATCCACAGGAGGCCGCGGCCAGCTCTAGTTGCTCGCAAGGACATACCTATCACAAGAGAAAGAAGGGACAAACCTTCTGTAAATATAAGACGCATCAACCCACGGAAAAGTTCCACCATCCGGGGACAATTCACCGCTGAGAACGCAAAATTCGCAGAATCTGTCATGAATGAGGTCGTTTAGCAATGGTCTACCATACCGACGAAAGTCGGTATCCAGATACCTTCGCCGTAATTTTGAAGCCGGGTTTTCTGGATTCCGTGTCAAGCACGGAATGGTATTAGAATAGCTATTTTCTAGTAACGTTTATTCTCTTTTTATGAATCAACTGGCCCTCTGTGCCCTCCGCGAACTCTGCTGTTCTAGACTGCATGAAACTGCATGTTTATCCCTGCTGCAATGGCCGATTGCGCGCTTTGAGGGGATATGCTATAATTTCGGACGGTCTGGAGGACAAATTGCAGGTGGCTTTGATCATCGATACCTTCGATACTAAAGGTATCATTCCCTCCACAATCAGGCATTCTCCTTCATCATCAGCATTACCAACTTATCCACTCAGTATGACTCTACCATCCTTTACAGAGCCGACCAAAAACAGATATATAAGGTAGTAACTAAATATACTACTTAAAGGAGGCCAAGAATGGCTGCGGAGATAATCTCGGGAACTGTAGTAGCAGAGCAGATCCGCGGTGAGCTCAAAGTGAAAGTACAAGAGCTCAAGAAAAAAGGCATAAACCCCGGCGTAGTCTTTGTGCGCGTGGGCGAGGACCCTGCCTCGATATCTTATGTCACAGGGAAGAGTAAGGCCGCCGAGGAGCTGGGCATCCTCTCCGAGACCATAGTGCTCCCCGAGGACACCCCGGAGCAGAAACTCCTTGACCTTGTCTATAAGCTGAACAAGGACCCCAAGTTCAATGGAGTCCTGGTGCAGCTTCCGCTGCCCAAGCACATAGATGCAGATAAAGTCCTCAACGCCATTGAACCGGAGAAGGACGTCGATGGTTTCCACCCTGTGAATGTGGGCAGGCTGCTGATCGGTGACCCATATTTCATGCCCTGCACACCGCACGGCGTACAGGAGCTCCTGGTTCGCAGCGGCAACAGCCCGGAAGGAAAGCATGTAGTTATCTGCGGACGCAGCAATATAGTAGGTAAGCCCGTGATGGCTATTTTGATACAGAAACAGAAGGGCGCTAACGCTACAGTGACCATGGTGCATACCGGCACAAAGGACATGCCCAAGTACACCAGGCAGGCGGATATTCTCATCGCCGCCATGGGCAAAGCAAAGGTAATAACGGCGGATATGGTCAAAGAAGGCGTGGTGGTGATAGATGTCGGGGTAAACAGGATTCCCGATGCCACCAAGAAGAGCGGGTTCAGGCTGGTGGGCGATACTGATTTCGAGGCCATTAAAGAGAAGGCGAAGGCTATCACGCCCGTCCCCGGCGGCGTGGGACCAATGACCATCACTATGCTCATGGTGAATACAGTCAGGGCTGCCGAGCAGCAGTCCGCCAAGAAAAAGTAAGAAGGGCAAAACAATCTCGTCACCGTTCGTGGTGAGCTTGTCAAACCCATGAACGACCCTTCGACAAGCCCGTCCTGAGCCTGACGAAGGACTCAGGGCGAACGGATTAAACTAAACTGGTAAATAAAATTTAAGGAAGGTAGGAGGTTCACGATTATATGGCATACGATGCAGTAAAACTGAAGGACTGGCAGATTGCAGAAGAAGCCGAGAAGAACATGCCCAAGCCTGAAGAGTGGATAAGCAGGCTGGGGCTGAAAAAGGACGAGCTTATCCCCTTCGGGCGGACTCCAAAACTCGACTTCCTCAAAATTATGGAGCGCCTAAAGAACAAAAAGGATGGCAAGTATATTGAGGTAACCGCTATCACCCCCACGCCTCTGGGCGAAGGCAAGAGCACAACCTCGTGCGGACTTATCGAAGGTCTGGGGAAACGGGGCAAAAATGTTGGCGGATGCCTGCGCCAGCCCTCGGGCGGCCCCACCATGAATATCAAAGGAACCGCTGCCGGCGGCGGCAATGCGCTGCTCATCCCCATGACCGAGTTCTCCATGGGGCTGACCGGCGACATTAATGAGATTATGAATGCTCACAACCTGGCTATGGTTGCTTTGACCGCCAGGATGCAGCACGAGCGCAATTACACTGACGAACAGTTACAAAGGCTCACCAAGATGCGCCGCATGGACATAGACCCCACCAGGGTGGAGATGGGCTGGATTATGGACTTTTGCGCCCAGAGCCTGCGCAACATAATCATTGGCATGGGTGGCCGTATGGACGGCTTCCTGATGCAGTCGAAATTCGGCATAGCTGTGAGCTCCGAGCTAATGGCTATGCTCGCCATCGTCAGGGACCTGGCTGACCTGCGGCAGAGGATGGACCAGATCACGTTAGCTTATGATAAAAAGGGCAATCCTGTTACCACCGGCGACCTCGAGGTGGGGGGTGCCATGACAGCCTGGATGCGCAACGCCATCAACCCCACCCTTTGCTGTACAGTGGAGTATCAGCCGTTGATGGTACATGCAGGACCTTTTGCTAACATTGCTGTAGGCCAATCCTCCATCATCGCCGACCGCATCGGCCTGAAGATGTTCGACTACCATGTAACCGAGAGCGGATTCGCCGCAGACATCGGCTTCGAAAAGTTCTGGAACGTAAAGTGCCGGTTCAGCGGCCTCAAACCCAATGTATCGGTGCTCACCAGCACCATCCGCGCCCTCAAGATGCACGGCGGAGGGCCCAAGGTGGTGGCAGGCCTGCCTCTGCCCGATTCCTACACCAAAGAGGACTTAAAGCTGCTGGAGAAGGGCCTCCCCAATATGATCCACCACATCAATACCATCAGAACAGCAGGAATCAACCCGGTGGTGTGCATCAATGCTTTCCATACAGATACCAAGGCGGAGATCGCCATGGTGAAAAAAGCGGCTGAGGCCGCCGGAGCTCGCTGCGCTCTGTCGGAGCACTGGGCCAAAGGCGGAGAAGGCGCGCTGGAGCTCGCTGATGCGGTTATGGAAGCCTGCGAACAGAAGAACGACTTCAAGTTCCTTTATCCCAACGAGATGAAGCTGAGGCAGCGTGTTGAGAAGATCGCTAAGACAGTTTACGGAGCCGATGGCGTGAACTGGAGCCCCGAGGCTACGGAAAAAGCCAAGATGTTCGAGGCAGACGCCAAGTACGATGAGTACGCTACCATGATGGTGAAGACCCACCTGAGCCTCACCCATGACCCGTCCATTAAGGGCGTTCCCAAGGGATGGACACTACCCATTCGCGACGTGCTCATCTATTCGGGTGCCAAGTTCCTTTGCCCCATGGCCGGGACCATCAGCCTGATGCCGGGCACCGCCTCCGACCCCGCCTTCAGAAGGGTAGATGTGGACGTCAAGACCGGCAAGGTATCAGGATTGTTCTAAATTAGGCACCAATATATTTATAGTAGGGGCATAGCGCGCTATGCCCCTACAGCACACTGCTACAGAGAATTCCCCTTTTCTGAAACCTAATAGAGGTAGAAGAACCCGGGCTACTTGCTTTTTAGCGCTGACCTGATTAGGGAAGCAGTTCTCTCCAGTTCATCAATCTGAGCAGACACGTTGCCGTGGCCGAACCTGAGGAAAACGGAGTCGTGCCGATAGCGGGGCACAATATGCAGATGGAAATGAGGGATAGTCTGTCCTGCTTCTACTCCATTAGATTGGAGCAGATTGAGGCCGATGGGAGAAAGCGTTTCCTTGATTGCATGGGCAACTGCTAAAGCCATCACCATAATTCGAGCGCCTAAATCCGGCGGCATGGAGTATATATCTTCGATGTGGAGCTTCGGCATTACCAGAATGTGCCCGGTTACGGCAGGATATAAGTCCATGATAGCCAGCAAGTCATCTTCTTCCTCAACTACCACGGCTGGCAGCTCATGTCTGCCGATTTTGCAGAATGGGCACCCTTCTCTTGTCGCTGCATTCATTTGAGAACCCTCATTCCTCCCAAGGCCTTTGAGCAGCAGTAATGTCTGCATACTAACTACAGAATAGCGTGGTGTCAATTACCTCATCTCTCAAGCAGGTAAGCGCTTTGGAATAAATGTAGGGGCATGGTGCACCGTGCCCCTACAAGTAAAGTATATCGCTTATACATCGATCTGATTTGACTCACAATCTAACTCACCTTTATAATAAATGTGAACAATGAGAGTGCCCAAATATTCGATTAGACAGGGTAGCAAAGAGTCTTAACTCTAAGCTACCCGTAGTTTTAGAAAAGGGGCCAAATGGCGAAGATAAAGCTCACCATTGATAATAAAGAGGTCAAGGTCGAAAAAGGGAAAACAGTCCTTCTGGCTGCGCAAAGCGCAGGCATTTATATCCCTGCCCTCTGCGCTCACCCCGATTTGCCGCCAGCGCCAGGACTGAAGGCTTCCAGTATCATATATCTGGGCGGTAGACCCTACCAGAGCTCAGGCCCCGGCCTGGAGTTTCAGGGGTGCAGGCTCTGTGTCGTGGAGGTAGAAGGGCTGAAGGACCTCCCCACCTCCTGCAACCTTCCCGCCGCTGAAGGCATGGCAGTGCACACCAACACGCCCCGGGTTCAAGGACTGCGGCGCGAGAACCTGAAAGCCATTCTGCTCAAGCATCCCCACGCCTGTCTCACCTGTAAACAGCGAGAGGGCTGCAGCCCCTTCGAGTCATGCCCTAACAGCATACCAGTCAAAGAGCGCTGCTGCTCCAAGCTGGGCTACTGCGAGCTCCAGGCAGTTGTAGAGTTCATCGGCCTCAAAGAGAGCATCCCCCGCTATATCTTCAAAGACCTGCCTGTTAAGAAAGATGAGCCGCTGTTCACTCAAGATTATAACCTGTGTATCGGCTGCACCCGCTGCGTCAGGGTATGCCAGGATTTGCGCGGCATAGGCGCGCTGGGCTTCATCATTCGGGATGGTGAGGTCATCGCGGGACCCATCGCTAAAACGCTAAGGGAATCCGGGTGCAAGTTCTGTGGCGCCTGCGTCGAGGTGTGCCCCACGGGAGCACTGCTCGACCTGGACGTCAAGAGGGCAGAGCGCGAAACCGCCCTGGTGCCCTGCACTAACGCCTGCCCTGCCGGGATAGACGTGCCGCGCTACGTGCGCCTCACGGCTGAGGGCAAGTTCGCTGAAGCAGTGGCGGTAGTGCGAGAGAAAGTGCCTTTCCCCGCTGTGCTGGGCCGTGTCTGCTTCCATCCCTGCGAGGGCGTCTGCCGCCGCGGTCAACTGAACCAGCCCATCGCTATCTGCGCGCTCAAGCGATTCATCGCTGAGCAAGGTAATAATAAGGAATGGCAAACAAAGGCCAAGAAAGCCAGCCCGACAGGCAAAAGAGTGGCGGTCGTAGGCTCCGGGCCTGCGGGACTGACCGCAGCATATTACCTGGCAAAGCTTGGCCATTCCGTAACCGTATTCGAAGCACTGCCTGAGCCAGGGGGCATGATGCGGGTGGGTATACCCAGGTATCGCCTGCCCGGTGAAGTCCTAGACAGCGAAATCGAAGGGATAAAGAGCGTCGGGGTCGAGATAAAAACTAATAGCAGGGTGGAATCCCTTGATGGCCTCAAGCAGCAGGGCTTCAATGCCACCTTCCTGGCTATAGGGGCCCACCAGGGGATTAAGCTGGGAGTCCCGGGAGAGGACAGCCCGGGCGTTATCGAGTGCATATCTTTCCTCAGAGATGTGAGCCAGGGTAAAAAGGTAAATCCCGGCAATAGGGTTGTGGTAGTAGGAGGAGGCAACGCCGCCATAGATGCGGCTCGCACGGCGCGCCGCCTGGGAGCCAAAGAGGTAATTATCCTCTACCGCCGCTCCCGGCAGGAGATGCCGGCTAACTCCGAGGAGGTAGAGGCAGCGCTTGAAGAGGGCACCAAGATATTTTTCCTGGCTGCACCGACCAAGATAACAAAGGATGGCAACACGCTGGTGATGGAATGCCTGCGCATGGAGCTTGGCGAGCCCGACGCCAGCGGCAGGAAGCGCCCGGTGCCTGTCAAGGGCAGCGAGTTCAATATTGCCTGCGATACCGTGGTAGCTGCCATCGGCCAAATGCCTGCTATTCCCTCCGGTTTTGAGATTGAGCCTCTGGCCAACGGGACTTTGAAAGTGAATTCCGAAACGCTAGCCACCGGCGTGGACGGTGTTTTCGCTGGCGGTGATGCCGCCACCGGCCCGGCCTCGGTCATCAAAGCGATCGCTGCAGGCAGGAAAGCGGCGATTTCAATAGACAAATACCTGGGAGGCAGCGGGGACATCAGTGAGGTCCTCACTGAACCTGCGAAAGCCAGCCCCTCTTTTGGCAGAGAGGAGGGCTTTGCCGACAGGCCTCGCATGAAGATACCTCGTCTTACTGTGGAACGCCGTATCAGCGACTTCTCCGAGGTAGAAATGAGCTTCCTCAAACAGAGGGCTTGCGAGGAGGCGGCAAGGTGTCTGAGGTGCGACTTGAGGCTCGAGATCTCGCCGGTGATACTGCCGCCCAGCGAATGGTTGGAATTTAACTCGGCTAATGTAGACGCCGCTCCGGAAAAAGACGGGGTGTATCGCTTGTTTAACGAACAGAAAGAGGTCATCTATATCGGGAGCAATCCCAACATACGTAAAGGCCTGCAGGAAGTGCTTAACTCGGGAGACGACTGGGTCAAAAAAGCGAGGTACTTGCATTTTGAGGAAACCTTGATGTATACTATGCGGGAAAGCGAGCTGATCCAGCAATTCTTGCAGGAACACGGCAAGCTTCCAGAAGGTAACGAGGAGTTATTTTAGGGTAAACTTTAGTACTAAGTAAATTTTTATTGCTTCCTGGTGGTTAGAGCGGGGTGGCACCACCCGTTCCCATCCCGAACACGGAAGTGAAACGCCCCAGCGCAGACGATACTGAGGGGGCAACTCCTTGAGGAAAATATGCCACTGCTGGGAAGCATTAAAGAGCCCAAATTTCAGAGGTATAGTAAATTTGGGCTCTTTTCTTTACAGCTTCTTTGTGTTAAAATGGGCTCAAAGCCAGTACTAAAGTCTGGCTTAAGAATCAGTACTAAGGAAAAAATTAGGGCCACAGGAGCTCGACGGAGTTGGGAAATGGCTGCTAATAGATTCGACAAGTTTACAGAGCGAGCGCGCAAGGTTCTGGCCTTGGCCCAGGAAGAGGCCCGAAGGTTCAACCATAACTACATTGGCACTGAACACATATTGCTGGGGCTGGTACGCGAGGAAGATGGCATGGCTGCCAAGGTCCTGTCCAATCTCGGCATCGGGTTGAACAAGGTCAGGGCTGCTGTCGAATTCATCATCGGCCGCGGCGAGGGAACAACCCAGACCGAAGTCGGCCTCACCCCCAGGGCTAAGAAGGTTATCGAACTGGCGGTAGATGAAGCCCGTTTGCTGGGGCATCAGTATATCGGTACTGAACATATCCTTCTGGGCCTGTTGCGCGAAGGTGAGGGCGTTGCCGCAGGCGTTCTGGAGAGCCTGGGTGTCAGTGTGGAACGCGTACACACAGAGCTAAACCGCGTCCTCAGCCAGAGTGCGCCGCATCCCGCTGCAGGGCAGCGGCCTACCACCAAGACCCCGACTGTAGATCAGCTCGGAGTGGACCTGACCTCTGCGGCACGGGCCGGCAAACTCGACCCTGTAATTGGACGAGCCCGGGAAATCGAGCGTGTGATTCAGGTGCTCAGCCGGCGCACCAAGAACAACCCTGTCCTCATTGGAGAGCCAGGAGTAGGCAAGACAGCTATCGCTGAGGCCATTGCTCACCGCATAGTTTCTGGTGATGTCCCGGAGACTATGCAGGCAAAAAGACTGCTTACCCTGGATATCGGCTCCCTGGTCGCAGGGACAAAATACCGTGGTGAATTTGAGGAGAGGCTGAAGAAGGTTATCGAGGAGATAAAGACCGCAGGTAACTGCATTCTCTTCATAGACGAAATCCATACCCTTGTCGGCGCTGGCGCTGCCGAGGGCGCAGTAGATGCTGCCAGCATCCTGAAGCCATCTCTGGCCAGAGGTGAGCTGCAATGTATCGGCGCTACTACTTTGGATGACTATCGCAAGCACGTGGAACGTGATGCCGCCCTAGAGCGCCGCTTCCAGCCCATTCTGGTCGAGGAGCCCTCGATTGAACAGACTATAGAAATCCTGAGAGGCATTAAGAGCCGCTACGAGGAATATCACCGTTTGACTATAAATGACGAGGCATTAAAGACGGCTGCTGCGCTGGCAGGCCGGTATATACCCGACCGCTTCCTCCCAGATAAGGCAATCGACCTTATTGATGAGGCTGCATCCAGGCTGCGGATCAAGCAGTCGCGTGTGCCGGTGAGCCTGAACGAGGCCATAAAAGCTCTGGAGTCTCTGCGAAAGGACAAGGAGCAGGCCATCGGCTCACAGCAGTACGAGTATGCCGCAGAGCTGCGCGAACGAGAACTGAAGCTCAGCGAGAAAGTGGAGAAAATGCGCAGCGAGTGGCAGCAGCAGCAGGAGTTCGATACTGAGAAGAAGGTGGTGACTGAGGAGCACATCGCTGAGGTTGTCGGCATGTGGACCGGCATTCCAGTATCACGCCTCGCTGCAGACGAGTCCGCAAGGCTGCTTCAGATGGAAGAGGCGTTGCATAAGCGTATCGTAGGGCAGGATGAGGCCATTGTCGCAGTCTCGAAATCAGTGAGAAGGGCGCGGGCCGGGCTCAAGGACCCCAGACGCCCCATAGGGAGCTTTATCTTCTTGGGGCCCACAGGCGTAGGTAAGACCGAGCTGGTGCGGGCACTCGCCGAGTTCATGTTTGGCAGTGAGGATGCGCTGGTGAGGCTCGACATGTCTGAGTTTATGGAAAAGCACACTGTAGCCCGTCTCGTCGGTGCTCCGCCGGGATATGTCGGCTATGATGAAGGCGGGCAATTGACCGAGGCGGTGAGACGCAAATCTTACTCCGCCATATTGCTGGATGAAATCGAGAAAGCCCATCCTGACGTGTTCAACATCCTGCTGCAGATATTCGATGATGGGCACCTCACCGATGCTAAGGGACGCCGGGTCGATTTCCGCAACACTATCATAATCATGACCAGCAACATAGGCTCCGAGCTTATCAAGAAAGAGGGCGCCATTGGCTTTGTCTCTCGCAGCGATGAGAGCAAGGCGGCTCAACTGTCCTATGAAAAGATGAAGGACAAGGTACTCGACGAGATGAAGAAGACCTTCCGCCCCGAGTTCCTTAACCGTATCGACGGGGTAGTGGTGTTCCACGCCCTGAACAAAGAACACATTCGCAAGATTGTGGAGCTGATGCTCTCTCAGGTGCAGGGCCAGCTCAAAGAGAAAGACATAAAGCTGGAGATAACCGATGCGGCAAAGGACTACCTGGGAGAGAAAGGCTATGATCCTGCCTTCGGCGCTCGTCCTCTGAGACGTGTTATCGAGCGGGAGGTCGAAGACCAGCTTTCAGATGCTTTGCTAAATGGCAAGTTCTGCACCGGGGAGACAATTCAGATAGACTACCAGGATGGCAAGATCGTGCTTGAAAAGATTGTGCCGCAATCGGTTGCTATGGCTGGCAGTTCCGCCTGAGACTGAACGATTCTGAGATAATTTAAAGGCCCCCAAATTGGGGGCCTTTCGATTTAGTAACCGAAGTAAGACTCTTTCCGCTGCTCAATGTAAGCGTAAGCTACCGAACGCATACTCTTGTCAGGTATCAGCCCATCGAGAATCTCCCTGGGATGTTCTCGCATCTCCGGCGGCCCGTTGGTAAGGCACTGCCACAAATCGTATAACAGGGCAGCGTTGGTTGCCATTCCACGGCTATTCCTTGCATAGAGCTGCTCCGGAGTAAAGAGAGCAAACAAATCTGTAATCGAGGTGTCCCAGATTTCACTGACATACTTCACTGTCATGCCCTGCGGTTCCAAAGTGCTCAAAATCTCCTGTTTCGTCACCTCTTTACCATCGTTTAAGTAGTAATTCACACCGTTGACCTCACGGGAGAAGGAAAACACAATGGGCAAAGCGTTGCCCGAGCTATCTATGACTATCAGCGAAGCCCCAGGTGGCGGAGGTTGAACTTGCGCACCGCTTCCCTTTGTAGCGCAACTGGAAAAGAGCAGACTTGCCAGAATCAAGAAAAGTCCAAATAAAGCAGCTAGTTTCTTGCTTCTCATCTACACCTCTGGTTTCTATTCCCTGTCTATCCTTCCCTCTCGCCTTTGGCCTGATAATACCATCAGGACACCCAGCAGTCAATCAAGCTCAGAATATCTCAGCTTCACCATTGTTGATCTCCATCCTATCTATGTTATATTTTTCTCCTTAAAAAATGTAATAAAAATCTATTGACCTGAGCCTTGCTGTCTGCTATCTTAACTACGCAATTTTCCTTTATGTTTTCCACAAAGAAAGCCCAAAAATGAAGCTCCCTCCGTGAGTTGTGCTCTCTTCCTCTGGAGCACAACCTGCAGCAATGCGCCATCGGGAAACAAACGCATCTGAGGGGAACTAGTTCTAGTTTTACTAATTAGTCGCATAAGACTGCTTTTATCGTTTCTTTTTGTGCACTAAAACCTGCCTGAGGGCAGGTGGAGGTAGCTTTGTCAAGTCGTTGTGATGAGGTGCGGTATGAAAACGAGACCCGCTGCCGAGATGTGGAAAGCGGCGCTCGACGAGTTACAAGGCAAAGTAAGTCCGGCAAACTACCAGACCTGGTTAAAGAATACAGTAGGGTTAAATTACAGCGATAGCTGTTTCACAGTTGGGGTACCGAGCAGTTTCGTCACAGAATCGTTAGAGAAGCGCCTGCACCCTTTAATTGAGAAAACGCTAATCGGGATTGCCGGGAAGCCGTTATCGGTACAGTTCCAGGTCCATCTGGGGAACGGGGATGAAGAGCTAACTCCTCCTTTGCCTTCAACCGCTTCTTCAACAAACTACAAACAGCGGACCTGTGCGCCCAGGTTAAATCGAAAGTATACCTTCGCTTCCTTCATAGTGGGCAGCAGCAACCGCCTGGCCCATGCCGCAGCCCTGGGAGTAGCGGAGAATCCCGGAAACAGCTACAATCCCTTGTTCGTTTATAGCGGCGTGGGTCTGGGCAAGACCCATCTCCTGCATGCCATAGGCTGGGAGGCAATCCGTGTGCGCACTCGGGTGATGTATGTTACCGCCGAGCAGTTCACTAACGAGTTCATCAGCGCTATCAGAGAGAGAAGAAGTGAGGACTTCAGGAACAAATACCGCAGTGTAGATGTTCTCCTCCTGGATGACATTCAATTCATAGCCGGTAAAGAGCAGACTCAGGAAGGTCTGTTCCATACCTTCAACGACCTCCATACCGGCAACAGCCAGATTGTCATCAGTTGTGACCGCCCTCCGAAATCGCTGACTTTGCTGGAGGATAGATTGCGCTCCCGCTTCGAATGGGGACTGATTGTCGACATGCAGCCGCCCGACCTGGAAACAAGGATCGCCATTCTCCAGACGAAGGCTGAGGAGCAGAAAACTGGAGTCCCCCCCGATGTGTTGAATTTCATAGCTCGCCGTATCCAGAAGAACATCCGCGAGCTTGAGGGAGCGCTCAACCGCGTCCTGGCATACGCCAGACTTACCAAATCGCCGCTTACAGTCGAACTGGCAACTCAAGCCCTGGCGGACATCTCCAGCGATGCCCACAAACGCACTCTGACGCCGCCAGTAATTATGAGTACGGTAGGCAGCTTTTTTAATATTCCTCCTGAGACTATACAGGGTAAGAGACGTGACAAGACCTCGTCTCAAGCCAGGCAGATAGTGATGTACCTTCTTAGAGAAGAGCTTCAATGCTCCTGGACTCAAATTGGCAGGGAGCTGGGAAATCGAGACCACAGCACGATTCTGCACGGTTATAAAAAGATCTCCGAGGAGGTCAACACCGACCACGGGCTGCGCCGCGACCTTCTGGAGATTAGAGAGAACCTGTATTCCAAATCAGCCTAAACGACTACTCACCTAAAGCATTAACATAAAAATGTGGATAACTCCCACTTTTTTGTGGAAATCCTCTTTGGATTGTGGATAACTGCTTTGTCTTTATGTCTTCCTTTCTCAAGTAAGCACCACTCTGCCAGTCTTCATTTTATTCACACTACTTCCACAATTTGTTCATTTAACCTACCTTATCCTCCACTGAATGCCCCCATTCAGGCAGATATGATTACCCCGATTTCTCCAGCTATATAATTATTAGTTTTACAGTCATCTCCACTTTGCTTATAATTACTCAGAAATATTAGAGATACCTTAATAAGGATGGATAATTGATAGACCGAGTTGAAATTTATGTTAAGGCTGGCGACGGAGGAAATGGAGTAGTCAGTTTTCGCAGGGAGAAGTTCGTTCCCTTTGGGGGTCCTGATGGAGGGGATGGCGGGAATGGAGGCAGCGTATACCTTGTAGGAGATGAGAGTGAATCTACTCTGCTTTCCTTCCGATACAGAAAACAGTTTCATGCGGAGAAAGGGGTTCATGGGAAAGGGAAGAATATGCATGGGAAGAGAGGAGAGGACCTTTTCATAAAAGTGCCTCTGGGTACTCAGGTGCGGCTCAAAGCAGAAAATGGCCCCAGTATATTAATTGCAGATATAGTAGAACAGGGACAGCAGGTATTGGTCGCTAAAGGAGGAAAGGGAGGCCGCGGCAATACCCATTTTGCTACGTCCACGAACCAGGCTCCGCGCACTGCAGAAAAGGGTAAGCCCGGCGAGGAGAAGAGGCTGCTGCTCGATCTCAAGCTGATTGCCGATGTCGGCATAATCGGCTCCCCCAACGCAGGCAAATCAACCCTTTTGAGCGCAGTATCCAAGGCCAGACCCAAGATTGCCGATTATCCCTTCACCACATTGGAACCCGTTCTGGGGGTGGTAGGCATCGGATATGGCAGCTTCGTACTGGCTGACATTCCAGGGATTATCGAGGGGGCACATGAAGGTAGAGGCCTGGGGCTCGATTTCCTGCGTCACATCGAGCGCACCAAGGCGCTTATCCATCTCGTTGACGGCAGTTCGGAAGACCCTGTCTCAGATTACAGGAAGGTTGAGGCAGAGCTGGTGTCATATGAAGCTGCTTTGAAGGAAAGGCCCCGGATTATCGCCGTAAACAAAATCGATTTACCGCATGTCCGCGACCGCATGCCTGAGCTGGAGAGAAAATTCACAGAGCCGGGGGTTCCGGTGCATTTTATCTCAGCGGCAACCGGCGAGGGGGTCAGAGAGCTTATGAGTAAGGCCTGGGATCTGGTCTCTAAAGTGCCCCGCCTCTCCACCGGGAAAGAAGAGGCTGAATTCAAGGTATTCCGGCCTCGCCCCTTATCTTCCAAAAAAGCCGGAAAGCAGGGAGAATGAGCATGACAGGGAGCAAGATAGGTGTTCTGGGAGGCACCTTCGACCCCATACATCTGGGGCATCTCATTGTGGCAGAGTATATCAGGGAGAAGCTGGACTTTAGTGAAGTGCTATTTATCCCGGCAGGGCGTCCCTGGCTCAAGCTCAAGGAGGAAAAGCAGGTAACCTTAGCAGAACACAGGCTGGCTATGGTGAGACTGGCTGTGGCCTCAAATCCCCAGTTCAAGGTATCTACTATGGAGATCGATCGCCCCGGGCCATCCTATAGTATAGACACAGTTTTAGAGCTGAGAGCCAAGCTGGAAGCCGAAATCTACTTCATAGCGGGGCCCGATGCTCTGGCTAAGTTGCCCAGGTGGAAAGACCCGGAGCGGCTTCTGAAAGCATGTCATGTAGTAGGGATAGGCCGCCCTGGCCATTCTAAGACTAATTTGCGTAAACTGGAAGCCTCACTTCATGGCGTCTCTCAGCATATCATGTTGATGGATGTTCCCCAGATAGATATCAGCTCCACGGATATCAGGAAGCGCGTCGCACAGGGTCTTTCCATACGCTACCTGGTTCCCGAGGCAGTGGAGAAGTATATAGCGGAACATAGGTTGTATATGTCACCCTGAGCGTAGCGAAGGGTGAGAATGACACATTGATGGGGCTTCGGATTGTCATTCTTCGGTCGTCCCGATTTATCGGGACGACCGAAGAATCTCGGAGTCTTCGCTATGTTGAGAATGAAGTGAGAAGGGTCGTTTGAGTTGGAGCGGGGACGAGATTCTTCGCTGAAGCTCAGAACGACAATTGGACCAACGGCATAAGGAGGGTTGAGAATTGACCAAGGCTGGTGATAAAAGGCTGTTGGATGTTTTCAAAGAGCACGCTGTCCTTCATGGAGAGTTCACCCTCACCTCGGGCTTGAAAAGCTCTTACTATTTCGATGGCAGGCTGGTGACCCTCTGGCCTGAGGGTGCTTATCTTATCGGGAAGAAGATTTTCGATATTCTGAAGGGAACCGGGGCGGAAGCGGTGGGAGGCATGACCATGGGTGCCGACCCCATAGCCGCAGCGGTGGCCGTGGTGAGCCACCTCGAGGGCAAGCCTATCCCGGCTTTCATCGTCAGGGCTGATGTTAAGGGACATGGCACTCAGAAACGCATCGAGGGGCCGCTGAAGAAGGGTTCTAAGGTCGCCATAGTTGATGATGTTATCACCACCGGAGGCTCGGTGCTGCGGGCCATAGAGGCAGTGGAGGCGGAGGGCTGCAAGGTGGTCAAAGTGGTGGTGCTCCTAGACCGCCACCAGGGCGGCTCGGACGAGATCGGGCGCAGGGGCTACGACTTCCAGGCCATCCTTAGCGCTGATGATAAGGGGGAGGTGACGCTGGCGTAAGTATGTCGGCTTTTCTAGCTTCCAGTAATTTTGGAGGTTTTATTAAATAAAGTGAGCGATTTTGCTTCACTTTTGCCTCAAAATGTGATAGAATTAATTAATGGGCGCGACTGATAGGCTGGCTGGAAGAGCCTCCGTTGGATCATATGCTGTAGCAGACTCACTATCCCCTGAAGGACCTTTTCTCCCGTCACGATGCTTTGTTGCGTTCGAGCTATGATTTGTTTTAGTATTGCTGTGGCTGTGAGGTAATTAGACCGAATATTTTCAATCATACGTGAGCAGGTAAACAAATGGCAGAAAACAAAAATCACGATACTTATACCGCACAGGATATTCAGGTGCTCGATGGCCTGCAGGCGGTGCGCATGCGCCCCAGCATGTACATCGGCAGCACCGACCAGCGGGGACTGCATCACCTTGTCCATGAGATTGTAGACAACAGCATCGACGAGGCGATGGCAGGCTACTGCGATAAGATAGAGATAACCATCCACGAGGACAACTCGGTAGCCGTGGCTGATAACGGCCGTGGCATACCTGTCGAAATCCACCAGGTGACCAAGGTCTCAGCCCTGGAGACGGTGATGACAACTCTGCACGCCGGCGGTAAATTCGGGGGCCGCGGCTACACCGTCTGCGGCGGCTTGCACGGCGTCGGCGCCTCGGTGGTGAACGCGCTCTCCGCCTGGATGAAGGTGGAGGTGAGGCGGGATGGCAAGCTCTGTTTCCAGGAGTACGTGCGCGGGGCGCCCAAGGCTCCGGTCAAAGCAATCGGTAAAGCGGATGGCTCCGGTACCACGGTGACTTTCCTGGCTGACGAAGAGATATTCCAAAAGCTCGATTACAATTTCGAAGTACTGTCGCAGTCGTTCCGCGAGATGGCCTATCTGAACAAAGGGGTGGAGATCTGGTTTAAAGACCTGCGCCACAATATAGAGAAGACCTTCTACTTCGAGGGCGGCATCGTCAGCTTCGTACGCCACCTTAACCGGAAGCGGGCTGTATTGCAGCAAATGCCGGCCTACATCTCTAAGATGGTGGATAGCACCCTGATAGAAACTGCCCTCCAGTATAACGAAAGCTTCAGCGAGGCTACCCTGAGCTTCGCCAACTGCATAAATACCCTGGACGGCGGCAGCCATCTCACCGGCTTCCGCTCCGCGCTGACCCGCGTCCTTAACGATTATGCCCGGAAGTACAAATTCCTCAAGGACAACGAAGCCAATCTGACCGGCGATGATGTCAGGGAGGGTTTGACCGCGATAATCAGCGTCAAGCTCACCCATCCTCAATTCGAGGGCCAGACCAAGACCAGGCTGGGCAACCAGGAGATTAAGAGCATGGTGGAGTCGGTGGTGGCTGACGGGCTGGCGACCTATCTGGAGGAGCACCCCAGCGAGAGCAAGAGGATTATGGAGAAATGCCTTACCGCTGCCCGTGCACGGGAAGCAGCGCGCAAGGCCCGCGACCTGGTCACCAGGAAAGGCCTGGGCGACATGTCCACCCTTCCCGGCAAGCTGGCTGACTGCTCGGAGAAAGACCCCATCGAGTGCGAGCTGTATATAGTAGAGGGCGACTCCGCAGGCGGCTCCGCCAAGCAGGGGAGGGACCGCCGCTTCCAGGCCATACTGCCTCTCAAGGGCAAGATACTGAACGTGGAGAAAGCCCGTCCGGAGAAAATGCTGTCCCATGATGAAATTCGTGCCCTGATAACCGCCCTGGGGGCAGGCAGCAGCATGGAGTTCGACCATGCCAGGCTGCGCTACAACCGCGTCATAATCATGACCGATGCCGACGTCGATGGCTCTCACATCCGTACACTTCTGCTCACCTTCTTCTACCGTCACATGACAGGGCTGATAGAGAAAGAGCACCTGTTTATTGCTCAGCCGCCGCTGTACCGCATCAAGAAGGGCAAGGAGGAACACTGGGTCTACTCGGATAAAGAGAAAGACGAGCAACTGGCAAAGCTGGGGACGACCAAGGGAGTTGAGCTTCAGCGATATAAAGGCTTGGGCGAGATGAACCCGCAGCAGCTCTGGGAGACCACCATGGACCCCAAGAACCGGATACTGCTCCAGGTCTCGGTCGAGGATGCGGTGAAAGCCAACGAGATAATCGAGACGCTGATGGGAGAAGAGGTGCCGCCCCGGAAGGCCTTCATCCAGGCCCACGCCCGCCAGGTGAAGAACCTGGACGTCTAAGCTCAAAGCCCTCAACTTATACCTCCCTGTGAACTCCCATTCAGGGTATAGTACGGCCGTAAATCAATATTTTGGCAATTCAGAATTTTTCGAGGCCCCGGCTCGCCGGACTACGCACGCTGCATTCAGCTTCATCTGAACGCTTGGGGACTGCCCAGATAAAAAACGTCCCTTTGTTGAGGAACGATTTTCCCCAAAACGATTCCCGCGGCGCAACCCCTCTTATTCACTTTATCAGTAAAGTCAAAACTTTACCGAGTCAGCCGGCCATAAGCCTCAAGCTGGCTCTGAACCGGGCGTTCCGGCAAGAACCCCCGATTTACGCTAGGGATATTTATAAATACGGTGTAATAATAGAACAACAGTTCTTAAACTGTCAAGAGGAAGATGTCGCGGGGATGCGATTTCAAACTGCAAATTGAAAAGTGCAAAGGGGACGGGAAGCGTGAAGTGAAAAATGCAAATTGCAAAGGGGGCGGTTTACCGCAGAGAACGCCGAGAGCGCGGGGAAGAGGAGCAGAGAGAATTGCGAAGTGAAAACAGGAGATGAGCAATGTAGGGGCGCAAGGCCTTGCGCCCTTCGTGTCATTCCCGCGCAGGCGGGAATCCAGGTGCGCGGTAGCTGGTAGTGACCGTTCTAACCGTGTAGGGGCACAAAACTTTGTGCCCAAAAACGTAGGGGGGTTGACTAGCCTTATATCCCTCTATTTCCTCTTATAGATGTCCTTCCGGTGCCCCACAAAGTGAATAGTTAGCAGGCGCTCACTTCGCTTGACCTCATAGATTACTCTATAGCTACCTACCCTGAACTTAAATAGCCCTTTCAGTTCTGCTGTAAGCGCTTCCGGCGTTATAGTATCGAAGTTATCAGAAAGCCATCTCAGCCTTCTTAAAATACGTTGCGCCACGGCCCTATCAAGGTGGCGTAAACCGTCAACGGCTTCCTGTCTGAACTCAACGCCGTAAGGCATCTACCACTCCAGCCCTAAATCGCTGGCTACCTTCTCTACGGGTACACCCTTTGCCTTCGCAGTCAAAGAACGCTGCAATTGCTTTTTAACCTCCGGCTTAAGCTCCAGCCCCTGGTCCGGATCGCCCAGCATTTCCTCCAGCTTCTCCTCGACTACCTCCTCTATTAAGGCTTTGAACTCGTCAACGCCTAAGTCCTTGATCTTCATAAAAACCACCTCACATCTGGCTTAGCATATTATACCTCATTTATATCTTTAATTCTGCAAGCGACTTTTTTAAGTGTCCTTGAGTTCACCGCAGAGGGCGCGGAGAACGCGAAGAGAATAACTAATATATAAAATCAAGGCGAGATTAAGCAATGTAGGGGCACAGCATGCTGTGCCCCCGGCGTGCCATTCCTGCGCAGGCAGGAATCCAGGTGCCCCGGTTCATTAGCTATTTTAGGCACTGTTAAATTAGTCTGGCGCTGGCAAATACGAGAAGGTCAGAAAACTGTGTTGGCTGTAGTTTCTCGAACTCCTTTTGAGGCACTTTGATATAATTCCAGGACGTGCCTGTGAGCAGAGTGGCGTTCTCACACCAGATTTGAGCCGCGCGGTCTTTATGAGCTACATCTACATCCTCACGGCCTTTGGTTTCCACTAAATAGTGGATTCCGTCGTGCAGGACGACCACGAAGTCGGGTTGGTAATATCGCAAGTTGCTAACAGCATCGGTATATTCTATGACGAAACCAAACGGGTCCGGCAGCTTGGCAAAGGCTGCCACATCATTCGCACCTTCCAAGAATTTCGCAAATCTTTTCTCGAAGTCATTCTCGCACGGCACCAGATTAAATACCGTCTTCTTGGCATCCAGAGTAGGTCGAGAAAATGGGAATGGCATCGTCTCAGAGAGTTTGCGCCCTGCGTTCAAAAGCTGGGGTTGAAGCTCTTCCACCACTAATGCCCGCAAGGCGTTCACAAATGTTTTCACAGTGACATATTGTGCTACATTGGTGCTGATAGCCTTTGTCATTGCCGGGTCTTCTATATTTACATTTCTACCAAAGGCTTTTATTTCCAGGAATTCCCGTACCTTGGGAGCCAGTGAAGCAAACTGCGACGGGAGCTTCACATCCTGAGCAATTCGCTTGGCGTAATATGATATGACCTCCTGCGCTGTCTGTGCTTCAGGGATGGTATAATCTCGCTCTACAATTTTCTGGAGTGTAATAATATCGTAGCCTTCATACTGAAAAGTCTGGGCTTCTTTATCGCCTTCTCTGCTAGGTAATGGTGGGCAGGTCATAGAGGCAATATCCAACCCGGCTATTTCCTCGGCTAATGTCTTTTTCCTCGCCAATATGGGGCTGAGCAATGGGAGAGTTATATCCTTATCCATCTTCTGTGGGTCTGGGGCGATAGTGACGATGATCAACTTGTCTACGCCCACCTTGAAAGTTTCTAGCTCCATATCCTCGTCTTTTTCGAGGTCCTCCACAAACTTAATGAATGCATTATTCCCGATTACATCTACTCGCTCTGTGTAATCCTTGGTCAAACCCCGGAACATCAACCGTAGTCCCCTGCCAATGGTCTGCTCTGGCAGGATGTTGGCTTTGGAGGTATAAGGTCGCAACCCAACCACTACTGTTACATTCTGCACGTCCCAACCTTCTCTCAGCATCAGTACGCTCACAATACAGTTAACAGGACTTTCCGCCTCGTCTACCTCCCTCACCACCTTTCTTGCCTTATCCAGTTCTTTCTTAGATACCTCGCCTGTCTTATCTGTATGGATGATTTGAAGCTTATCACCGCCGAATTCCTCGGGGTATTTCACCCTCAAGTAATCGCCTACGTCATCAGCGTCATCGGTATCGTTCATCATGACAAAGAGTATAGGTTTCTTACCGAGTGGACTTAGCTGACCCCTATATTCCCGCCACCGCTCAACGCCCGCTGATAGATAGGCTTTGTATCGAGTACTAGCGACATCTGATCTGCCTTCCTGTATTCCAGTAGCAATGCCCTTGATTGGGCGCTTGACGATGTTGTCTATAATGGCTTGCTTCAGAGGGTAATCATATATAACCCAGGTAAATAGTGCCCCTTTGCTATACCTGGGTGTGGCGGTAAAATCGAGTTGTGCCGCCAAGCCGTTGGGGATGGCGGAGTGCAACCGTCTGATGACCTTGTTCCATTCGCTATCTTCGTCGTGAGTATGGTGTGCTTCATCGTTAAGTATAAGGCACGGGCCCCCACGCTTGACTATGCGCTGGTCAAAGTCCCCAATCTCTAATTGACTTGCTTGGTGCTTTGGCCCCAGCACAGCCGTCAACTCCTCTGGCTCTTGCTCCGCTCCTTTGTCAGAACGCTCGTAGAACTGCTGGATATTGGTCAAATACAAAGCCCCCTGTGAACTGGCTCGCTCAGCTTCGCCTCGCATATAGCAGTCAAAATCCCAGAAGATCTTCATCTCTGGCGGTATCACGGGATCAGTTCGGAATATCCGACCACCACTGAAATCCGTTCTGAGCCTCTCAAAAACGATGACATTAGGGGCAATAATCATGAACGTTTTAGCGTAGCCTTCCTTGCCCTCAACCACAGCATTGAAATACTGCCAGGCGATGGCTAAGGACATCACCTTGGTCTTGCCACTGCCGGTCGCCATCTTGATGCAGTAGCGGGCAAAATCATCGTATTGAAGCAGGCGGAGCCCTGGCATGTCATGTGCATATTTCTCAAGCAACTCTTTGTGACGCCGTATTCTGGCTACCTCATACACATAGACCAATGTTTCCATCGCCTCTCGCTGTGAATCGTGATACCAGAACGGTCTCCCATTGGGCAAACGATGGTCAGTTTTGAACCAGTAGTTCAGCAAGGCTTGTGTAGTATCGGTAACGCCTTTGTAATTGCTCTTGCGCCAGTCGGCGACCACTTTCCGTATTGCAGGCACACAAGGTGCAGTTTTACTGCGCACCTCCAGAAGGCCCAGTTGCTCTGAGGGGACCGCTTTGCGGCGTGGCATTTCAACGCACCTCTACATTTAGTGTCTTGGTAGTATCGTTGCCAAGGATGTCGATCACCTTCACCACGATAACGTAAGTTCCTGCTTGGTCGTAAGTGTGGCTTACCGATTTTTGTAACTGTCGCTTCTGGCGAGTACGGTAGTCCTGCCACTCGTTGTGAAAGGTGTCACCGTGGTTATTCCAGTCTACTGCCCAGTAGTCAATCCATTGCTCCCAGTGAGTTATGGTATGACGCACTTCTTCAGGCACGTCGTCGGGTGGGATAACAAAATCGGTCAGCATCACTGTTGCGGCTCGTCCCTTCTTTGCCAAGTCAACAGATAATGCCGCTAACTCAAAGAAGTGTATATCTGCCTGCTCTACAGCCTTTTTCTCAAGTACCTCTCTCGGGATGCGGAGAAAGCGCATATTGATATTTGCCTGTGCAGCCTGCTGCTTGGCTACTTCGTTCAACTCAAAGGCAAAATCCCAGCCTAACACATCGACACCGTTAGTCTTTGGGGCATCCTTGCCCGTGCCCACTGCCTTCCTGAACTCTGTTGCTATTTGCGCTACGTCAGCGGTACTCACGGGAGAATCCACCGCTCCCACATGTACCATCCGCCCGCCCTTGACGCCATGTAACCAAGTATATCCCGTGATTGTTTTTGCGTGATATAGCTCCAAGATAAAACGGCGATAGGCTAATGTTCTTTGTTCTGCCTGCTCTCCAAACTCAGCCGTCTGCCACAACTGGCGCTCGTACTTGCCCAGGTTTTGGACAATAAAAGGTCTTATGTCTGGAACGGAGAGAAGACGCTTGCGAGTCGTATGGATAGCGAAGCGACTCAAATCGCAGCCTATCCAGCGACGGCGAAGTCTTTCTGCTACAACCGCAGTGGTACCGCTGCCTACAAAACTGTCCAAGATGAGGTCATTTTCATTGGATGAGGCCCGAATGATGCGATCTAATAGTGCTTCAGATTTCTGTGTCGGATAGTCTACAGACTCAGATGTCCAAGTAAGAACTGGTTGAGTTTCCTTGTCCCACCAAACATCGGATGCAGGTACCCCAGGCATCTCATCCAGGTATTGTTTTAGCCTTGGGATTCCTTTCTTTGTCCAGTATATTTTACCTTGTTTATCAAGATCCTCAAGCTTCTCTCTAGTATATGCCCAGTGTCTGCCTCTTGGAGGCAGGATGTCTCTCCACATGAACTGCCCACCTGACGAACCAGCTCCAGTGAGACTGGCAGACAACCATTTCCTACCATCAGGATCGGAATACCGATAGTATTTTTCAATATAATCGGTATCATAAGGCAGATACACCCCATTAAAGATCCAATTAGAGCCTTTGGAATACCAAAAAAGGCTCTGATGAATCGAACCAAACTGATTTGCGTCTGCATGAGCAAATGTGCTTCTTACAACGATGTGATTACGGAAGTTGTCCTTACCAAAGACCTCATCCAGAACAAGTTTAGCGTAATGGCCTAAGTTTTCATCGAGATGTACATAGATGCTCCCACTGTCAGCAAGCAATTCCCCTAGGAGTACCACTGTCTCGTAAAACCATTGAAGATACTTGTCGATGTGAGTTTTTCCCGCAGCACGCTCCTCGGGACTTACCCCCCAAGTATCTCTGTAAGCCTTCTGTTCAATGATGCTAGGCTCTTTCTTGAAGTCCTCGCCATTAACATGCACTTGAAAAGAGAAGTCTTGCCCAGTATCAAAAGGTGGATCGATATAAATAAGATTGATCTTTCCCGCAAACTCCTCAAGCAATGCGGGCAGCACATATTTCTTATCACCCCAGATAAGGCGGTTGCGCCACTCAGAGGCCTTGCCAGAAGACCACGCCTCCAAAGACATTTGCCTCTCTTTGGCCGATTCATTTATGGTTTCAACCGTTTGAAAAGGCAGCGCCACCCGCAAAGGTGCAACCTTTCTCCCATCCTTATCGTATTTGCCCTCCCAGATCAATTCGGTCATTTCAAACCTCTGCACCTATCATAATTCTGCACGTCCAAAAATTGCTCGGACGGAGGGCGCATAGTCATGCACCCCTACAATTCACTCGCAGGCGAAAAGCCTTGCCATATTCTACACTGCATGGTTGCCAAATGGAAGTCTTTGTGGAACTTATTTAATAACACCAGATAGTGTTTGTCATGACCCCTATTGAATTTTTAAGAGCACGCGCGAGTTTCAAACCCACTGTACAACCTGGATTCCTGCTCGGGGGCAGGAATGGCATACGGAAGAGCACAAGGCATTGTGCCCCTACATTGGGACAGGCTGGGGTGCCTGTCCTACCATAGAGGGATTCGGAGGAACGGTTATCCCCATCATCCTTCGACAATCCTTCGGCAAGTTCAGGACAAGGCTCACTTCGTGGCGACTCAGTGGAGCCAGGACAGGCTCTAGCGCTCTCCCTCAAGGGGCGAGAGGATAAGCGGGGGCACCTGGATTCCTGCTTGCGCAGGAATGGCATATTGCAGGAGCAACGTTTTGATAGATTTTTTGTTATACTACTACACAGGTCATTTGCTAAAATCACCAATTTAGGTATGTTCCGGCCCATGCAAATCTTTAATAATCAGGAGTACGTCGATGTCTATTTTGCGAAACAGGGGGATTTCAACTCTTTTGCCTGTCATTTGCCTCTTGCTGGCAGTTGCAGCCGGTTGTTCTTCCTCCTCCGGTTCAACACCATACGCTGAGAATCCGGTTGCCGGCAGGGAAACGCTGGCTCAGGTGTCCACTATCAATGCACTCATGGCCGGGGTCTATGACAGCGCGATTTCCTGCGGTCAACTCAAGGGCTACGGCAATTTCGGCATCGGCACTTTTGAAGCCCTGGATGGGGAGATGGTGATGCTGAACGGGCAGATTTACCAGGTGAAGTCTGATGGCGTGGCTTATCCGGCACCTGATTCTCTCGGAGTACCGTTTGCCGCTGTGACTTTCTTCGATAGCGACTTTGAGGAGCCAATAGCCTCAGGCACTACCTACTCTGTATTTCAGACGCTTATCGGCCAGATTAGTCCTTCCAAAAATATTTTCGTTGCCATAGAGATCGAGGGTAATTTCAGCTATGTCGAGACCCGGAGTGTCCCCAGGCAGGAGAAGCCTTATCCACCCTTAGCTGAGGTGACTCAGAAGCAGTCTGTCTTCCAGTTTAACAATGTTTCCGGGACTATTGTCGGTTTCTGGTGTCCCCAGTATGTAAGCGGGGTCAATGTCCCCGGCTATCACCTCCATTTCCTGACCGCTGACCGGAAAGCCGGCGGGCATGTGCTCGATTTTACGGTCAATCAGGCTGTCATTTCTGTTGACTACACCCCGGAGTTTCTCATGATTTTACCCGGTATGCAGAGCGATTTTTATAAGATAGACCTCAGCGGTGGTAACCAGAGCGACATTGAAAAGGTAGAGAAGTAAGCTGCGGGACGAACAGGGCGCTAAATCCCCCTACACCCCCTTCCCTGGTCTGGGCCAGGGACAGGTTTAGAAAAGGGGGAGTCTGGCACGGAGGATTGGGTGGAGCGCCTGGATTCCCGCTTTCGCGGGAATGACATATTTATGTATTGGGGCACTGGATTCCTGCTCCCTGATCAGGTCAGGGACAAGTTTCGCAGGAATGGCACGAAGGGCGACCCGCTGGGTCGCCCCCACGTTGCTCACAAACAGTTTTGACTCTGTAATCCTCTCTACATATCTTTTCCTCCCATTCTCTGCGGACTTTGCGGTGAGTCTTAATGCCCCCTCTCTCTTATCTCTCCCTCAAGGGGCGAGAGGATTTGGGCACCGGGGTACGTAATCCCCCTTGCCCCCTTCCCTGGTCTGGGCCAGGGACAAGTTACAAAAGGGGGGATTTGGGTGTGAGAGGATTGGGAAACCGCGCAGCTTCGCTTGCCAACTCTTGCAGGCGAGTGTACAATATAACATAATAACGAGGTTCCGGTCCCCCGGGTGAAGGAGGCAGGATGGAAAAAGGCGCTGAAAAAGGTGAAAAAGGCACCTGGACGGTCAAAACGGGGCTCGCCCAGATGTTGAAGGGCGGCGTGATTATGGACGTGACTACCGCCGAGCACGCTAAGATAGCCGAGGCGGCCGGGGCTTGCGCGGTGATGGCCCTGGAGCGGGTTCCTGCCGATATTCGCGCTGCAGGCGGCGTGGCCAGGATGGCAGACCCCGTGGTGATACAGGCTATCCAGAAGTCGGTGACTATCCCGGTGATGGCTAAGTGCCGCATCGGTCACTTCGTGGAGGCTCAGGTGCTTGAGTCCCTGGGCGTTGATTTCATCGATGAGTCTGAGGTGCTCACGCCTGCCGATGAGAGCCATCACATCTATAAGCATACTTTTAAGGTCCCCTTTGTCTGCGGATGCCGCGACCTGGGGGAGGCGCTGCGCCGTATCGGAGAGGGTGCGGCCATGATTCGGACCAAGGGCGAGGCGGGGACCGGTAACATTGTCGAGGCAGTCAGGCATATGAGGGCGGTGATGGACAGCCTCAGGAAGCTGCACAGTATGTCGGCAGACGAGCTGATGGCTGAGGCTAAGGTACTGGGCGCACCGTTCGAGCTGGTGCAGGAGGTGCATAAAACAGGCAAGCTGCCGGTGGTGAATTTCGCTGCGGGCGGCGTGGCTACGCCTGCCGATGCTGCGCTGATGATGCAGCTCGGCGCTGACGGGGTCTTCGTCGGCTCGGGCATTTTTAAGTCGTCGAACCCGGAGCTGATGGCGAAGGCTATTGTTAAGGCTACCACTCACTACAAAGACCCGGCTATAATTGCAGAGGTGTCCAAGGGTATAGGGGCGGCTATGCCGGGGCTGGATATAAAGACGATACCGGAGGGTGAGTTACTTGCGCCCCGCGGTTGGTGATGGCTTTTGTGCAACGGTGGGGTGAAAACGGATGAAGAAGATCGGCGTTTTGGCGATGCAGGGCGCCTTTGCAGAGCATATCGCAGCCCTGCGCCGATTGGGGGTGGAGGCGGTCCCTGTCAGGTTGACCGGCGAGTTTAAGGGGCTCAGCGGGCTGGTGATCCCCGGCGGCGAGAGCACCACCATCGGCAAGCTGATGAGGGATTACAGTCTGGTGGATGAGCTGAAGAAGCGCATCTCGAAAGGCTTTCCCGTCCTGGGCACCTGTGCCGGAATGATTCTCCTGGCGAAGGAGGTTCAGGGACTTAACCAGCATACTCTGGAGGCGGTAGATATCAGGGTGAAGCGCAACGCCTTTGGCCGCCAGGTGGATAGCTTCGAGATCTGTCTCGATATCCCGGTGCTGGGAGGCCTGCCTTTCCCCGCTGTTTTTATTCGCGCCCCGTGGATCGAAAAGGTAGGTGACGGCGTGGAGGTACTGGCAAAACTGCCCGATGGCACTCCTGTCGCCGCCAGGCAGGGTAACCTGCTGGTTACTGCCTTTCACCCGGAGCTTACCACGGATCTGCGGTTCCACGACTATTTCCTGTCTATCGTAAACGGCAACTCGAAAGCGAACTCGGATGAAGCGTGATGATTCGTTCCCTTCATCTTACTGACACTCCGGCGCTGCTGATATTTTTGGGAAAGTCTCCTGCTAATGAGGCGAAGGTGCGGGATAAGCTGACCACCAGGGAGGTTGAGCTTCTGGCCGCGGCCCCTTTGCTCAGGGCCTGTCTGATTTCCGACGATAGCAAATGCAGCTTTGTTTGTGTCCACCAGGGGTTCATTCATGCGTTGGTCTCTCTGAAGATGTGCCGCGGGCCTGCCGCCTGGATGATAGACCGGCTGCTGTTATCCCCCGGCCGCGAGGAAGTCTGCAGCGACCTTCTGGAGAGGGCGGGCTTTGCCGGCGATAAAATCCAGGCGGAGCGGCTTTTCCTGCGTCTGGACTGCTCTAGCCCTGCGGTGGAAATGGCGAAACAGGGCGGTTTCAATCACTACCTCACAGAATATCTATACTATAGGGGACAGGTACGTCAAACGGAGCCGCAAGCTTCTCTCACTTTGCGACCTAAGTCCGGTGCCGATGAGCACGGGCTGTTTCGACTGTACAGCGGTGCGGCCCCGCTTCAGGTTCGCAGTGTCGAGGGGATGACCTTGCAGGAATGGAGCCAGAGCAGGGATAAGGATGCCACCTGGGAATTAGTTCTGGAAAAAGAGGGCCAGATTTCGGCCTGGCTGCGAATCAGGCTGGGCAGAACGGCCGGGAGATTCGAGATAGTTTCAGAGCCGGGTGCAAAGGAGCTGGAGCAACTGGTAGACTACAGCATGGCTGCGCTCAAGGGCAGGCATCCTGTATATTGCCTTGTCCCTGAATATCAGCAGCAGCTTCAGCGAATACTTGAGGAAAAAGGTTTCTCCAGAGTGGCTTCTTACGCCTGCCTGAGCAAACAGCTCGCAGTCAGGGTGCGTGAGCCGCAACTGGTGCCGTTACGGGCTTAGGAGGACAGTGCTAAATTATGCAAAAAATAATCACCGATGACCTGGATATGCTTCTTGATGCCCTTCCACCTCATATCGCCGAATCTATACGCCATAGAGAAGACCGCAGCGAGCTTCTGGAGGTTGTCATGGACCTGGGAAGATCGCCCGAGGCGCGTTTCCCGGGTCGGGATGTGCCTCTCAGTACTGAAGAGGTAATCGCCGATGACATCGAGTATACGGTCTCGCGCATAGGGGCATTTGGCGACGACAACCGCGCCGGCATAGCGCGCACGCTGCACCGTATCTCGGCTATACGCAACCGCAAAGGGCGCATTGTAGGGCTTTCCTGCCGTGTCGGGCGAGCGGTCTTCGGCACCATCACTTTGATAAGGGACCTAGTTGAGTCAGGCAAGAGCATCCTCCTCCTGGGGCGGCCGGGAGTGGGCAAGACCACCATGCTGCGCGAGGTGGCGCGTGTGCTGGCCGATGACTTCAATAAGCGTGTGGTGATAGTGGACACCTCCAATGAGATAGCAGGAGACGGCGATATACCGCATCCGGCCATAGGGAGGGCGCGGCGGATGCAGGTTCCCACACCGGCCCTGCAGCACGCAGTGATGATCGAGGCGGTGGAGAACCATATGCCGGAAGTCATTATAATCGACGAAATAGGCACCGAGCTTGAGGCGCAGGCAGCGCGCACTATCGCCGAACGCGGAGTACAGTTGGTGGGCACTGCCCACGGCAATACCCTGGACAACCTGATGATGAATCCCACGCTCTCCGACCTCATTGGCGGCATCCAGTCGGTGACCCTGGGGGATGAGGAGGCCCGGAGGCGGGGTACCCAGAAGTCGATACTTGAGCGCAAGGCGCCCCCTACCTTTGACGTGGTGGTGGAGATTCAAAACTGGGAGCGAGTTGCTATTCACCCCGATGTGGCCGCTGTCGTCGATGCTACACTGCGGGGGCACTTTGTGCCTGTGGAAGTGCGCTGGTTTGAGAACGGAGAGATAAAGAGTGAGAAAACGCTGCCTTTCTCCACTCCTGAGCCCCAGGTTGGCAGAAGAGTCGCCAGAAAAGAGGAACCCAAAAGAATTATGCCGTTCGGTATTAACCGCATTCGACTGGAGGAGAGCATCAAGAGGATGAACCTGCCCGTTGATGTAGTCAATGATATCAAGGACGCCGACCTGCTGATGACGTCCAAGAGCCATTATCGCCGCAAGCCGCAGCTTCTGAGGGATGCCGAGCAGCGGGGGGTTCCTGTATACGTGGTCAGGAGCGATAAAATCGCCCAGATGGAGCAGGGGCTGGCCAATGTCTACCGGGTTGAGGACCGCTCGGAGTCCGTGGCTCAGGCGCTGCACGAGGCTGAGGAGGCTATCGAGGAGATTAAACGCACCGGGCAGACAGTGGAACTGAGCCCCCAGAATGCCTTCATTCGCCGCCTGCAACATCAATTGGCTGAGAAATATCACCTGGCGACGAAGAGCACCGGCAAAGCGCCGCGGCGCCGTGTGCAGATTTTCCCCAACGACGACGAGCATCGAGTGTAAGGGTGGTTGCCGATGGGAGTACCATCAGGGGGGTACTCTCCGAGGCTTGACATCGGAGTATAATAAACATATCATCATACGCACATGGGAAAGAGTTTATTCATCGTCTTCGAGGGTGGGGAGGGCAGTGGTAAGACTACTCAGGCCAAGGGTCTGGCTAATAGACTTCGCAAGCTTGGTTTCCCCGTAGTACTTACCCACGAGCCAGGTGGTACGCTCCTGGGCAACAGGTTGCGCCGCTGGGTCAAATGGGGCAGAGGTGTTACCGTACAAACTGAATTATTTCTTTTTTTCGCCTCCAGAAGCCAGTTGGTGAACAAGGTTATCAACCCAGCTTTAGAAAAAGGCCAATTTATTATATGCGACCGCTATGAAGCCTCTACATTCGCCTATCAGGGCTACGGACGCGGGATGGATCTGGATTTCCTTAAAATGGTGAACACCTTTGTCACTGACGGCCGGTCCCCTGACCTCACAGTGCTCCTGGACATATCGGCAGAGCAAGGGCTGGAACGTAAGAAGATGAAAATGGATGTGTTCGAGCGTGAGGGATTCCTGTTTCACCAGCGGGTGAGGGAGGGGTATCTCAAGATGGCTGCTGCCGATCCGGAACGGTGGATGGTGGTGGACGCTACGCTCCGTGAGGACAAGATCCAGGATATAGTCTGGGAACAGGTACAGAAATCGCTGGGTTAAACATTTTTGAGATACTAAAAAGAGGGGCTTAAACCCCTCGTTTTATTTCCTTTTCAATTAGCTCTTTATACGCCTGCATTAATCTTCCGGTCATCTTGCCTCTGCCGATACGCTGGCTATTAACTTCAGCGACGGGCATCAGCTCCATAATGGAATTGGTGAGGAAGGCTTCGTCGGCGTGGAGCAATTCCTCTAGTTGAACTTCTCGCTCGCTGATGCTTATACCAAGCCCCCGGGCAAGCTCGATAACGGCTTGGCGGGTGATTCCGGGCAGGCAGCCGCTCTCCTCTCCTGGGGTAATGAGGTTTTCCTTCGATACCAGGAAGATATTGCTGGTGCTTCCCTCACAGAGAAGGTCTCTC
>JAJYLC010000098.1 GCA_021787935.1 Chloroflexota bacterium
GAGCACTGTTCTTGGCCTTGGTAGCAGTGGCTCCAATACTGTCACGCTGGTTGGTTGGTAACACAACTAGTAGTACTAACCTTATGCTCATCTCGGCGGCTGGCCTTCTGATTGTCGTGGGCGTGGTTCTGGATACTATGAGGCAGATCGAAGCGCAGCTTCTGATGCGGCACTATGAAGGGTTCATTAAATGAGTGCACGGAAACAGTTGAACTTAATCCTTCTGGGGGCACCGGGGGCGGGGAAAGGGACTCAAGCAGTCACCATATCTAAGAAGCTGGGGCTGGTTCATATTGCTTCAGGAGACCTCTTTCGAAAGGAACAGGAGAGCGGAAGCGAGTTGGGAAAAATCGCGAAGTCGTACATGGAAAAAGGGCAGCTTGTGCCTGATGAGATCACTGTGAAGATGGTTTTAGGCAGGATCTCATCTCCTGATTGTGCCAAGGGGGTTATCTTAGATGGTTTCCCCAGGACATTACAGCAAGCGAGCGCTTTGGACAAGGCATTAGCGGCTGAGGGGAAAAGTATCAGCGAGGTTCTGTATATCAGGGTCTCCAACAAGGAGCTTTTGAGACGTCTAAGCGGGCGCTGGATATGTCGTAATTGCCAGACCCCGTATAATATTGTTGAGTTGCCGCCGAAGATGGCTGGCAAGTGCGACCGTTGCGGGGGCGAGCTTTACCAGCGTGCCGACGATACAGAAGAGACCGCCAGAAAGCGACTCGATGTCTATTTTGCCCAGACCGCGCCTCTTATAAAATATTACACCGAAGCAGGCAAGCTGGTTGAGATAGATGGCGAGAAGAGTGTTGATAAAGTTGGCAGTGATTTAATAGCTGCTATCCGGTCGAAGAAGTAGGCGATGCAACCGATCCGAGAAGAGATAGGAGTTATTATAAAGTCCGCCCAGGAAATCGCTGTAATGCGGAAGGCAGGACAGATTTTAGCTGTAGTTATTGAAGCGCTGTCAAAAGCGGTCCGGCCGGGAATAACAACAGGTGAGCTCGATACTGTGGCTGCTCGCGAATTGAAAAAACGCGGGGCTGTTGCGTCGTTTAAAGGATACCGGGGTTTTCCAGCCTCGATTTGCACTTCGGTAAATGAAGAAGTGGTTCATGGCATACCCGGAGCACGGGTGTTGAAATCGGGTGATATAATTTCTCTCGATGTTGGAGCATTGGTGAACGGTTTTCATGCCGATGCGGCAGTTACGTTGGGTATAGGCTCGATAAGCGAGGATGCTCAGAAGCTTATCGCAGCTACAAAAGGGGCTCTAGAGGCTGGTATCGCAGCAGCTAGGAATGGGGCCAGGCTGGGAGACGTTTCTGCAGCAATACAGGAGTATGCTGAATCGAGGAATTTCGCTGTTGTGAGGGAATATGTGGGGCATGGCATAGGCAGGAATTTGCACGAGGACCCGCAGGTTCCCAATTTTGGCATTGCCGGCGAGGGGATTTTACTGAGAAAGGGTATGACCCTGGCGCTTGAGCCTATGCTTAACGCAGGGTTATGGCGCACCAGGTTGTCTGATAATAAATGGACAGTTTTCACAGCCGACGGCAAGCTTTCCGCTCATTTTGAGCATACCATCGCTATTACTGATAGCACGCCGGAGATACTGACTATGCTCTAAGGGCGTTTGGAAAGGGTGGGCTTGCAGTCTATGCCCAAAAAGGAAGTAATCGAGGTAGAAGGAACAGTGGTAGAACCGTTGCCTAATGCTATGTTTCGCGTTGAATTGCCCAACGGGCATCAGGTTTTAGCACATGCCTCCGGGAAGATGAGGCTTCATTTTATAAGGATACTTCGTGGTGATAAGGTTTTAGTGGAACTCTCTCCCTATGACCTGACACGTGGAAGGATTACTTATCGCTTCAAGTAACACGGTTAAGCAATTTTAAGGGTGGGGCCAATGAAGGTAAGAGCTTCGGTTAAAGTTCGTTGTGAGAAATGCAAGATTGTAAAGCGCAAAGGCGTGGTAAGAGTCATTTGCACTAACCCGAGACAT
Organism: Chloroflexota bacterium; assembly: GCA_021787935.1. Lineage (GTDB taxonomy): Bacteria > Chloroflexota > Dehalococcoidia > SZUA-161 > SZUA-161 > JACWAE01. The sequence continues at coordinate 2,009 of JAJYLC010000098.1, forward strand.
AAGCAAAGACAAGGTTAGTCTTCTCAGGAGGGGCCATGGCGAGGATTGCGGGCGTTGATATACCGAAGGATAAGCGTGTAGAGGTAGCGTTGACCTATCTGTATGGGATCGGACCCGTGTTAAGTAAAAAGATTCTGGAGCAAACGAGTGTTAATCCTGATACAAGGGTTAGAGACCTCACAGATGATGAGATAAACCGTATCCGCGAGGTTATCGATAAGGGATACAAAGTAGAAGGCGACCTCCGGAAAGAGATAAATTTCAACATCAAGAGGCTCATCGAGATCGGAAGCTACCGCGGCCTGCGGCATCGGCGAGGTTTACCAGTTCGTGGTCAGCGAACTAAGACTAATGCTCGAACGAAACGAGGGCCTCGTAAGACAGTGGCCGGCAGAGGCAGACGCCGTGGCATGGCCAAGAAGTAAGTGGAGGTGATTGCATGGTCAAGAAAAAGACAACATCTAGGGTTAGCAGGAGAGAGAGGAAAGCGATCCCGCGAGGTCGGGCATATATACAGTCAACTTTTAACAATACTATAATCACGCTTACGGATCCTCAGGGTAATGTCATCGCCTGGGGCAGCTCCGGGACCGCCGGATTTAAGGGCTCACGCAAAGGCACTGCCTATGCTGCGCAGAGGGCAGCCGAAGCTGCGGCGAAGAAGGGGATGGAACACGGTTTGCGACAGGTCGATGTGTATGTTAAGGGGCCGGGGAGCGGGCGGGAGGCAGCGATTCGCTCTCTTCAAGCTGCTGGTCTCAATATCACCAGCATCAGGGATGTAACACCAATTCCGCATAACGGCTGCCGTCCCCCAAAGAGGAGAAGGATATAGAGGAGGTTTAAGATGGCCCGTTACACTGGGCCGGCTTGCCGGATTTGTCGACGTCAAGGCGATAAACTGATGCTAAAAGGGGATAAATGTTATACCCCCAAATGCCCTGTGGAGAAACGGCATACTCCCCCGGGCCAGCACACTAGTTCCCGGCGCAAGGTCTCCGAATATAGTTTGCAGCTGAAGGAGAAACAAAGGGCGCGCTCTATTTATGGTGTACTTGAGCGCCAGTTTAGGAAACATTTCGTTGAGGCTGAGCGACTCCCTGGCATGAGCGGAGAGAACCTGTTACAGATACTGGAGATGCGGCTAGATAATACAGTCTACCGTATTGGCTTCGCTGATTCACGCCGCCAGGCAAGGCAACTCGTGCTTCATGGCCATATAACTGTTAACGGGCATGTAACCGATATCCCATCGTATCAGGTGAAGGCGGGTAATGTTATTTCCTGGAAGGAAAGCAGCACCAAAATGGTGTTATATCAGACGGTGGTTAAGAATATAGAAAGTAAGACTATACCGAGCTGGTTGAGTTTGGACCGAGATAAGATGTCAGGCCATGTACTTGCCAAACCGGCACGCAGTGATATCGAAGCTGCTATTGATGAGAGGCTCATTGTAGCATTCTATTCAAGGTAGACCTTCAATTTTTCCTGAGGAGGCGGTGCGTTGCTGCAGGTTTTGAACCCAAAAGTAGAATCCGAAAGTAGCTCTGAAACCTATGGAAAGTTTGTTGTCGAGCCTTTGGATCCCGGATTCGGAATCACATTGGGCAATAGTTTGCGCCGTGTCCTGCTTAGTTCACTCCCGGGAGCGGCAGTCACAGCAGTCAAGATTGAGGGAGTGCAGCATGAATTTACCAGTATCCCCCATGTGAAAGAGGATGTGATAGAATTACTGCTCAATATAAAAGGATTGCGGCTCAGGGCTCTTTCCGATGTGCCCGGCAGACTATTTCTTGAGGCAAGCGGCGAAGGTGCAGTCTGCGCTGGCGACATTAAACCATCGGCCGAGTTTGAGATAGTGAATCCCGAACTTCATCTGGCCACTCTGGATTCCACAGACGCTCAGCTAAACATTACCTTCTATGTGGAACAGGGCAAGGGGTATGTCCCTGCTGGCCGTGGCGACGGGCTGCCCTTAGGCGTGATCCCCGTGGATGCTATTTTTACGCCGGTACGCCGGGTGAACTATACCGTAGGGAAAACCCGCGTTGGTCAGGTGAGTAACTATGACAAGCTGACTCTGGAGATATGGACCGATGGCACAATTACGCCCAGGGAAGCGCTTGCCCAGAGCGCTGAGATACTAGCTAAACACTTCTCACTGTTCTCCGAATTGGGCAAGGTGCATGTTGAGGGAGAAAAGCCGCTGGCACCCGCGATACCGCCCGAGAAGTATGAGATGCCATTGGAGCAGCTCGGGCTGTCAGCTCGTACCTTCAACTCTTTGCGCCGGAGCGGTATAACCAAGGTTGGCGAACTTCTGGAGAAGAACGACGATGATTTACTTGCCTTGAGGAGTTTTGGGCAAAAATCCTTGGAAGAGGTGCAGGAGCGGCTAGAAGCACTTGATTTGAAGCCCAAAGCTAAAGAGGAAGACAAAAAGTCGCATGGGGACGAAAAGGCTGAAGAGGATGCAGAAGAGGACACCGAGGGGGAAGAAAAATAGTTTATCTGTCTAGTAAGGTTTGTATCTGGTGAGGAGACGATGAGACATAAGGTTGCAGGTCGCAAGCTTTCGAGAGCAACTGACCACAGAATGGCACTTTACCGTAATCTGGTTACTGACCTTCTGCGCTATGAGAAGATTGTTACTACTGAAGCCAAGGCCAAGGAAGCGCGCTCGTTAGCTGAGAAAGTGATTACCCTGGGTAAGCAGAAGGATTTGCACGCTCGCCGCCAGGCGCTCTCTTTCGTTTACGATAAGGATGTTGTAGATAAGTTATTTACTGAGCTTGCTCCCAGGTATGCGGAGAGGACGGGAGGCTATACTCGAGTGGTTAAACTGGGGCCGAGGTTGGGAGATGGCGCACAGATGGCCCAGTTAGAACTGGTTTAAATGGAGTCGCCTCCGAGTAGGAAACTGGCTTTAATTATAGAATACGATGGCACGAGGTATCACGGATTCCAGACGCAAATTGGCGTGCCGACAATTCAAGGGGCTCTGGAGAGTGCCCTGGCGAAAGTAACTGGAGAGAAGATCAGGATTGTTGGAGCTGGTCGTACAGATGCCGGAGTCCACGCAATAGGCCAGGTCATTAGCTTTAAATATGTTTCAAGGTTGTCTCTCCAGACCTTAATCAGGGCTGTAAATTTTTATCTGCCGATGGATATCGCTGTTAAAGCCGGGAATATGGTGGAGGACAGTTTTAATGCAAGGAGAGATGCCATCAGCCGGGAGTATCGGTATACTATTTTGAATAGCCCGACTCCCTCTCCCTTGCAGCGAGATTATACCTATTTCGTGCCTGTGCCTTTAGATATCGACGCCATGAATGAGGCATGTCAGGCTCTCCTGGGAAAACAGGATTTCGCCTCGTTCACCGGTCCTATGAGGGGAAAAAGAACAGAGCGTAGTGTGTATGAAGTGAAGGCGTCCAGAGAAGGGGAGTCGGTGTTTTTCGACGTGGTTGCCGACTCGTTTCTACCGAAGCAGGTGCGGAGCACGGTCGGTTCTCTGGTAAAGGTGGGGTTAGGGAAGCTAACAGTAGAGGGCTTTAAAGCGATAATTCAAGCGAGAAGGCCCGGGTTGGCGGCGCCGGTCGCGCCTGCTCAGGGTCTCTGTTTGATGAAAGTGAACTATCCTGAGCACAAGTTAGTCAAGGGGCAATAAATGAGAACTTATAGTACGAAGGTGTCAGGTATCGAGCGGAAGTGGTGGGTTATTGATGCTTCCGGAAAGACCCTGGGCAGGCTGGCAACCGAAGCAGCGACTTTACTGAAAGGCAAGCACAAGCCGATTTACTCGCCTCATCTTGATGTGGGCGATTATGTCATTATAGTAAATGCAGCCAAGATAGAAGTGACGGGTAAGAAACTCACCGATAAGATTTACTACCGCCATTCTAATTATCCGGGCGGGTTGAAAAGCATCAGCCTGGGAGAGATGCTGGAGGCTCACCCCACGCGTGCAATTGAACATGCGGTGAAGGGAATGTTGCCGCATAATCGGCTGGGTTCTGCTATGTTCAAGAAGCTTAAGGTCTATGCCGGGTCTGAGCATCCACATAAGGCACAGATTAGGGCGGCCAAGAAGGAGAACTAGGTTGAGCGAACAAGCCTATTTTCGGGGTACAGGACGACGTAAGACAGCCGTAGCTCAAGTGAAGCTGATGACGGGTAAAGGCGCTATAATCGTCAACGGTAAGCCTTTGGAAGAGGTATTCGGGCTAGAGCGGCTGCAGTCTACTATCCTCGAGCCGCTCAAGGTCACTGATAACTCGAACAAACTCAGTGCAGTAGTCAAGGTAACGGGCGGTGGTATCTCAGCGCAGGCTGGAGCTATCAGTCATGGTATAAGCCGTGCTCTGGTCCATATGGATGAAAGCCTCAAGCCGCAGCTTCGTAGCTACGGATTGCTTACCCGTGATTCACGGGTTAAGGAGCGAAAGAAATACGGGCTGAGAAGGGCTCGAAAGGCGCGCCAGTACAGAAAGAGATAAGCCTCATAAAATCCCATGATAATATGACTTGTGTAGCATAGTTTGGCTGTTAAGACCTGTGGCGAGTGGTTTGATTTCTGAGCAAAAGGAGTACGCTGGTATTGGACATCGGCGAGGTAAATAGAAATACAAAGATTTTGATAAACGGTGTCCCCTTTGCTGTAGAAGATGTGAAATTTGTCAAGCCTGGCAAAGGCCGCGCAATGTATTATCTCAAGTTGCGCAATCTCTTCGATAGCACTACCCGAGAACAGACGTATCATTCCGGAGATAAGGTTGAAGAGGTCAATGTCAGCAGCAGCGATATGCAATATCTTTATAGAGAGGGTGACAATTACGTATTTATGGATAATGAGACCTTTGAGCAGCACTCCGTGCCCAAAGATTTGCTCGGTACAAAGAGCCAATTCCTCAAAGAAGGCCTGGTAGTCACCGTCTCAGTGATGGAAGGCAAGGTTCTTGAGGTAATCCTGCCCAAGTTCGTTGAGCTAGTGGTAGTGAAGGGTGCTGCTAGCACTAAAACCGATACAATCACCGCTCAGTCCAAGATGGTAGAGCTTGAAACCGGGGGAATCCTGGCAGTCCCTCCCTTTGTCAAAGAGGGAGACATCGTTAAGGTCGACACACGCACCAATACTTATGTTGAACGGGTAGCCACGAAAAAGTGAAGTGTGCGGACTATGGCCCGGGACGAATCTTTTCGCCTTTCCCAAATCAAGGCCAATCTTGAACGCCGGGCTCTTATCTATGATATAATTCGGGCTTTCTTTCGCAGAGAGGGCTTCCTCGAAGCAGAAACACCTCTTTTGGTTCCGACAGTCGCTCCGGAAAAGTTTATTACCCCTTTTACTGTCAATGGTTGGTTTCTCTCAACTTCTCCGGAGATGCACATGAAGCGTCTCCTTGCCGCTGGCTGTGGTAAAATCTTCCAGATTTGCCACTGCTTCCGCAAAAGCGAGCGGGGGCAACTGCACAACCCCGAATTTACCATGCTGGAATGGTATAGAGTTGGAGCCGACTACATGCAGATTATTCAGGATACCGAGCGGCTAGTACTTGCCCTCGCCGGCAGGCTGGGTCCGGGGACAACGATTCGCTATCAGGGCAGAGAGATCGATCTTACCTCTCCTTGGTCCAGGATAACTGTGCGCCAGGCCTTTATGGATTCGGCAGGCTGGGACCCATTTGAGCGCCTTGACGAGGAGCGCTTCGATGTGGACCTGGTTGAGAAAGTGATACCCAGCTTTTCCCCGAAGCACCCCACTGTGCTCATGGATTATCCTGCTGAGATGGCCTCTCTGGCTCGGCTGAGGACTGGAAATCCGCCCGTGGCAGAACGCGCTGAAGTCTTTATCGGCGGGCTGGAGCTAGCCAATGCCTACAGTGAGCTCACTGACCCTCCAGAGCAGGAGAAGCGTTTCAGGCAGGAGATTGAGGCATTGGAGCAAGAAGGGAAATACGGTATCACCCTGCCGACAAAGTTTCTTGATTCTCTGTCAAATCTCCCTGAGTGTGGGGGCATTGCCCTGGGCATCGACCGTTTAGTTATGCTGTTTTGCGATGCAGCGTCTATAGATGAAGTCATTCCATTTCCCTGGGAAATAGCGTAGTGCATTAGTTTCGTCATTTCATCAGGTAGGGGCACAGCATGCCGTGCCCCTACCTTTTCACTGACATATACACCAATGTTGAAATTTCCTCTTCGGCTGTGCATAATGAGTCATCTCTTGAAGTGTTATTCAGTGTTTGCGGAGGGCTGAGATGAGAGCAGCGGTGTTGGAAGGCAAAAGGAAGTTCGTAATAAAAGAAGTGCCTGAGCCTGTTTTAGAGAGGGACGAAGTGTTGATAAAGGTGCAGTATTGCGGCATATGTGGATCTGATTTGCATGTTTTCAAAGAGGGCGCTGGTGTGGGATTTGGCCACGAGTTTTCGGGAGACGTCGTTGGCATGGGCTCGGAAGTGAAAGGTTGGAAGATAGGAGAGCGAGTTGCAGTTGACCCTCTCTCTACCTGCGGCGAGTGCTTCTGGTGCCAGCGTGGCGAATTGGGCCTCTGCGAGCAATATTTTATTGCATTAATGGGATATAAAGGCGCTTTCGCTACTTATGCTAAGTCTAAGTACAATTATCTTCATAAGCTTCCCAGAGGTCTGAGCTACGAAGAAGGGACCATAATAGAGCCCACGACGTGCGCTTTGCATGCCATCAAAGTGTCTGGAATGCAGAAAGGCGATGTTGTGGCTGTGCTCGGGTTGGGCCCCATCGGGCAGCTTGTAGCGCGAGTGGCAAAAGCCAAAGGTGCTAAGGCAGTATACGCTTCTGAGGTTAGCCCACTGCGGCTCAAAATGGCAGGAGATGTTATAGATGAGGTCATAGACGTGAATTCGACTGATCCTGTGGATAGAATTCTTGAGCTGACGGACAGGAGAGGCCCTGATATCGTCTTCGAATGCGCAGGAACTGCGGTGACGACGCAGCAGTCAATCGCTTTGGTGAGGAAGGGCGGAACTGTCGTCATTGTGGCAATATGCTTTGAGACAGTTGAATTGCCGGTCAGCAATATCAACCTGAGAGGACTAACGGTAAAAGGGTCGATGTGCTTTTCGCCGGGTGAATATGCCGCTGCCTTGAAGCTCATCAAGGCCAAGGAAATAGACGTAGCACCATTGCTGAGACGCAGGATGCCGCTGGATAAAATCAACGAGGCGTTTGAGATGGCACTGCGTGGCGAGGGTGGGAAGATTCTGATAAAGCCTTGGACGCAGAGGGGCATCCGCCGGAG
>JAJYLC010000099.1 GCA_021787935.1 Chloroflexota bacterium
ATCCGGGTAATTGCCCTGACCCCTCGGCAGTGGGATGCACTGGTTAGAGTTCTGGGCAGCCCGGAGGTGCTTCAGATGCCCGACTGGCGCAGTTTCCTTTACCGTATCGGAAATGCTGATGACCTTTACGCCCTTATGCTGGAATTCACACAGAAATATACTATGACCGAACTATTTGAAGCAGGTAAGCGTGAGGGCGTCCCCATCGCACCTATCTTGAATATTGAAGACTTTTATAATAGTCCCCATACCAAAGCGAGAGATTATTTCGTCAGCGTTGAGCATCCAGTCGCAGGGAAGGCTGACTATCCGGGACCGCCATACAAGTGGACAGAAACGCCGGCCAAAATAAAATGTCCGGCCCCCTGTCTGGGCGAACACAATGTTGAAATCTATTGCGAGGAACTTGGCTTCTCGAAAGGCGATTTGGTGGCACTGAGAAGTGCGGGAGTAATGTAGCAAGGAGAATAGAAGTGTTGCCTTTGGAAAATGTTAAAGTTCTAAGCTTCGGCACCGGCGGTGTAGTGCCCGACGCAGGCAAGATTTTCGGAGAGCTGGGAGCCAATGTTATCAAGATAGAATCGAAGGATAACCTCGACTTCATGAGGACTATAGGCCCCGATATCAACAATATCGCCGGGTTCAACGAGGCAAACCGGAGCAAAAGAAGCTTCGGAGTGAACCTTAAAGCAGAAAAGGGTAAACAGCTTGTAAGCAAGCTGATCAAGTGGACTGATATACTTCTGGAGAACTTTCGCGGCGGGGTCATGAAGAGCCTGGGATTCGATTATGAAAATGCCCACCAATTAAACCCCAAAATCATATATGTCAGCAGCCAGGGGTTCGGTGGCGGGGGCCCTTACAGCGACTTCCAGGCATACGGCCCCATGTTATCCTCCGCCTCCGGGATGCTTTCCATGTGGGCTCAGCCCGATGACCCCTATCCGGTAGGTTCAAATTCACCTCTTCCTGACCACATGGCCAGCAAGCACGTGGTGATAGCAGCCCTGGCTGCGCTCGACTACAGGCGCAGAACAGGCAAAGGTCAATACATAGATATGGCTCAGACAGAAGTTGCAGTAAGCCTTATCGGCGAGCACTTTCTGGACTATACGTATAACGGTAGAATCGGCAAGCCGATGGGTAACCGGAGTGCCTATGCCGCTCCACACGGCTGCTATCCCTGCAAGGGTACTGACGAATGGTGCGCCATAACGGTGTTCACTGATGAGGAATGGCAGAGTTTCTGTGATGTCCTGGGAAACCCTGTATGGACTAAAGGCCCCAAATTTGCCAATCTCCAGAACCGTTTAAAGAACGTCGCCGAGTTAGATGAACACATCAAGGAGTGGACATCAAAGTTAGAGGCCCGCGTGGTAATGGATACGATGCAGGCTGCCGGGGTTGCTGCCGGGTTAGTACAGCGTGCACCGGACACACTGGCAGACCCACAGCTCAAGTGGTTTGATTCAATCGTGGAGCTAGACCATCCGGTAGCCGGGGCAAGGCTTTACCCCGGCATACCCTTCAAGATGTCTGGCGCATCGCCTATGACCAGCACGCCACCCCCCTTGCTCGGACAGCATACCGAAGAGATATGCCGCGACGTGCTGAAAATGCCCGACGAGGAAATACAGCGACTGGTAAAAGAAGATATCCTGCACACCCCGGCTAACACGCAGGGTACAGGTAAAAGCATGTTTGGCTAGGTGAACTTATTGAAGGAGGCGCTAGAATGAAGGCCGCCGTATTATATGAGCCCAATACGTCACTCAAAATAGAGAGGGTTTCCCTAGATGAGCCTCAAGTCAACGAAGTGCTGGTGAAAATTGCGGCCACAGGGGTATGTCACAGCGACCTGCACTTTATGAAAGGCGAGATGCCCGCCCCCATGCCTGTAGTTCCTGGGCATGAAGGCGCAGGTATTGTGGAGAAGGTGGGGCCAGGGGTAACAATGCTGCAACCGGGTGACCACGTGGTGATGATGGTCTCTTATTCATGCGGGAAATGCCGATATTGTGTAGAAGGGAAACCAACTCAGTGCCTGGAGAACCTGCCGATCATGTCAATGGCTACTCTCCCCGGAGGAGCTACACGTTTACACAAAGGCGAGCAGCAACTGAACCACCTCTTCGGGCTTGCCAGCTATGCCGAGTACGCCGTAGTAAATGAGCGTTCCTGCGTGAAGGTCAGAGAGGATGCCCCGCTGGATGTAGTGTGTCTCCTGGGCTGCGGTACGAGCACCGGCATTGGCGCTGCCATTAATACCACGGGCATAAAGCCCGGAGAAAGCATCGCTATTTTCGGCTGCGGCGGCGTAGGGCTGAGCGCTGTTATGGGTGCCAAACTGGCCGGAGCAGGCAAAATCATGGCCGTTGATACTCTGGACAAAAAGCTGGCGATGGCTAAGAAGCTCGGAGCAGATTCTGTGATCAACGCATCCCAGGATGACCCGATTATGAAAATTATGGAGCTAACCGGCGGGGGAGCGGATTATGCTCTAGAATGCATCGGAAATGTGAATGTTATGACCCAGGCATTCGCCTCGATCCGCTTTGGGGGAAAGTTCGTCGTGGTAGGCATGGCTCCCCTGGGTACTATGCTCAGTATGGCTCCATTTGAGTTTCTCTTAGGGAAAACTGTAACGGGAACGGTTCAGGGTGATATAAAGGCACAAATTGATGTACCTCGATACATTGACCTCTACATGAGTGGCAAACTACCCATAGACAAGCTGATCACTAAGACCTACAGCTTGGATGAAATAAATGATGCCTTTGAAGCCCTGGAGAAGGGTACGATCATACGCAGTGTAATCAAGTTCTAGCGTCTTGCGCAGCATTGAAAACTTTTTTGAAGGGGGTCACGATGGCTGATGCAGCATTCGATGCCGTGATAGTCGGAGGCGGAAATAAAGGACTGCTCCTGGCCCTGTACCTGATGAAGTATGGCGGCATGAGCGTCGGCATATTCGAGAGAAGGCATGAAATAGGCGGCTGTCTGTGCACAGAAGAGCTTTCGGCGCCGGGCTTCCGCGGCAACGACCACGCCAATATAATACTGCCCTTCTACTACGCGCCTGTCTGGCGCGATTTCCCTGAATTCTGGGACTACGGAGCGCAATGGGACCAACATCTGTGTTCTGATGGCTTCGTTTTCAGAAACAAGGAGACCGCCATAGCTATTTATAGCGAAAAACATGACCCCACACAGGAACGCTCGGCAAAAGAAATCGCACGCTTCTCGGAAAAGGACGCTGACACGTGGCTCAAGCTCTGGAAAGTCGCTGTTAGCGATGAATACCTGAGGGTGATGATAGACGGTACATTCAACCCACCCGAATGGATGACCGCGCCCGAGTTTATGGAGAGGCAGGTCGCTATCGCCCCGCTGGTAATGGAAGCAGACCTTCTCCCCGACGGAACGATGCTGGCGGGGAGCATGATGCGTACGGTGAAGGAGTGGTTCGATAGCCCGGAACTTCAATCCTGCATTCTGAGGTTCGGCGTGTCCTCGGTTATCGATGTTAACGACCCCGGCCAGGGCGTGATGACCATGGGCATGGCGGCTACGCTGCCGACAATAGGGTTCGCCAGAGGGGGCACCCACCAGATAGCTCACGCTGCACATCAGCTTCTGGTGCAGATGGGTTGCAAGTTCTTCACCCACGCTGAAGTAGATAAGGCTATTATCGAGAATGGCACAGCCACCGGCATCAAGCTAAAAGATGGAAGTCAGGTAAAGGCAAATAAGCTGGTTGCCGTATGCGGACTGTCACCTGCGCAGTTATGCTTTAACATTATCGGCAGGGAGCACATCCCGCCAAAGCTGGCAAGGAGAGTCGAACTCTTGCAGACATCCTTCGGCTGCCTGATGTGGTACACTTTTGCCGTTCATGAGGCACCCAAGTACAAAGCCGAGGCATTTAATCCCGACATACATGAGTGCCAGTGGCTGGGGCTGCAGCCCGACCCCGATCCTATACATATAGCCAGAGAGTGTCTCAATGAGAGACTGTTGCAGTGGCCGCCGCTGGAGGACTACGCACCTACCGTAGGCTGCCACAGTCTGGTTGACTCCTCGTATGCACCACCGGGCAAGCATGTCGTCCAGAACGAGCAACTGGCACCGCCTGCTACACATCACTCCGAGAGGGAGTGGCTGGAGATAAAGAAGCGCTATGCCGAGAGCCTGATGTCCATCTGGCAGCAGTACGCACCCAATATGACCTGGGACAATGTCATCGGCGTCGATACCAACAGCCCTTACGATAACCTGCGTATGAAAAACCTGGCACCCAACGGCACAATGGCAGGTATCGACCGCGTCCCCTTCCAGATCAATGAGCACAGGCCTACACCGGAGCTGGCTAACTACAGGACACCGATACCCAACCTGTATGCCACAGGCGGCTGCTGGCATGTGGGCTCCAACGCAGGCTCAACCGAATCGTACAACTGCTACAAAATCATCGCTACCGATATGGGGCTGGGCAAGCCCTGGGAGGAAAAAGGAAAAGAGGAGCCGGATTCACTCGTCGCAGAGATGCGGAAAGTTAGAAAAAGGGTACAAGCTTCAGCCAAGCCCAATTATACGTATCGTAAAAGCAAGTAATTAGCAAAACTGCACTGAGGCGGTAATGGCAAAACAGTATGATGTTATCGTGATAGGCGGCGGGCCGGGAGGCCTCACCTGCGCTGCCCTTCTGGCCAAGTGGGGAGTGAAGACGTTGCTGCTGGAAAAAAACAAGGCTACCGGCGGCAAGGCAGTGGGCGCAGAGCGAGATGGCTTTAGATACGAGTTGGCGCCAAAGCTCCAGGTGCCCATGCGTGGTCCGGCCTTTGCCACAGCCTTTAGCTTGCTGGGGATTGAGTCGGAGCTTAAGCCAATCTATCTGGAAGAAGCATGCCTTGCATATAGAAGGTCGCAGTGGAAAAAATACAAGACTGCGATTACTCATCAAACGGAAGGAGTACAAGACCCTACGGAGTTCTTCACCCTCTTCGGGCTTAATGCCCAGGAGCAGGAGCGCGCTCTAGCCATACTCACTGAAATCGCCCTGATGCCGCCGGAGAAGTTGGATGCCCTGGATGACATGACCTTCCAGGAATATATCGCTCAACACGACCCGCCTTCAGGCCTTTACAGCTATCTTGCTATGCACTCCAATGCCTCGCTGGCGGAACCTATTGACCTGGTGTCAGCCTCCGAGCAGGTTAGAATCTTACAACATATAGCCCTCAGCGGCGGTGGTGGCTATTATGTCGGAGGCTTTGGACGCCTCCTCGATACTCTGGCCAAAGCGGTCAAAGCCAATGGTGGAGAGATAAAGACACGAACCAGAATAGAGAAGATAAACATCAAGGACGGACAGGTCACGGGAGTAGCCACGGCTGATAGCGAGTTCAAAGCTCCCATCGTCATAAGCAGCGCAGGAATCCAGCCTACCGTACTCAAGCTGGTGGGCGAGAAGCACTTCGATAAAAGCTATGTAAACTATGTCAAAGACCTGGTGCCAGGGTGGGCCTTCACCGCAGTTAAATATTTCCTCAACAAACCGGTGTTGAAACTTCCGATGTATATGATGTGGTCAGATGACAGTTGGTGGAATGTAGAACGCTTCCTCAAAGTAAAACAGGGGCATGTACCTAACGAAGTCATTCTGTTCGGTATCGTCCCTTCCAACTACGATCCCACAATGTCGCCTCGCGGTAAACAGTGCTTCATTGCCGGCACCATTTGCCCTCCTGACCCCGAGGCAACCGGGATGGTTAAAAAACTGTACAAAAAAATGGACGAGATGCTAAATAAAGTCTTTCCTGAGGTAATGGATGCCGTTATGTACAAAGAGTTCGAGGGACCGGCCGAAGTGTCTGCCGCAACAAGAGACCATGTGCTGCCTGGACAGGGCGGCGAGTGCGTGGGCCTGGCTCAAATAGTAGGGCAATGTGGTAAGTATAAGCCTTCACCGAAGTCACCCGTACGGGGTCTTTTCTACGTGGGCTGCGATGCAGGAGGCTCTGGCATGGGCACTCACCAGGCAGCAGAGTCAGGAATCAACGTGGCCCGCATGGCGCTTCAATATCACATAAAAAGGCAGACAGCAAGTTAATGATAACAGTGATGTACAGGCTGCGATTTCCAGCGAGGTGATAACCCATGCCGGTAAATAAGATAGTAGCCAGCTTCGATGAAGCTGTAGCTGATATACAGGATGGGGCTGTAATCATGGTAGGCGGCTTCGGTACAGTGGTCAGCATGCCGAGCTGCTTGCTGGAGGCCCTCGATAGAAAAGGAGTGAAGAATCTTACCACAGTGTCTAACAGCAGCGGTTTCGGCGCCGATGTCTGGCGAATGCAGGGCGCTAAGTTCCCTGAAGATATGGACATTCTGGTGCGGAATGGGCGCATAAAGAAAGCCATCGTCTCTGCGCCGGTGAGTGCCATGTATGTAAATAATTTCGAGAAGCTCCTCAGAGCAGGGAAGGTCGAGATAGAGATGGTCCCCCAGGGCACCCTGGCAGAAAGGGTCAGGGCGGCTAAGGCAGGAATCGGCGGTTTCTATGTGCCGGTGGGAATCGGCACGGTGATAGAAGAGGGTAAGGAGAAAAAGGTCATCGATGGGCGCGAATACTTGCTGGAGTTGCCCATCAAAGCCGACTTCGCGCTGATACATGCCTACAAAGGTGACCGCTGGGGCAACCTCATTTATAGAGGGACATCGAGGACATTCAACCCTACCATGGCAGGAGCAGCCAGGGTTACCATCGCCGAGGTAGACGAGATAGTGGAGTTGGGTGAACTGGACCCGGAGGCCATTGTGACGCCGGGGGTGTATGTGGACAGGGTAGTAGCACGCCCTAGGGAATGCCCTGCACCATAACGTGCTAATTAAGGTAGCCAAAAGGAAAAAGGGTGGCAGAAAATGAGCAGCGAGATTCCCAAAAAGGAAAGGCTGGACAGGCAGATAATGGCTCTTCGTGTTGCTAAAGAATTCAAGGATGGCAACGTAGTCAATCTGGGAATCGGCATTCCAGGATTAGCGGCGAATTTCGTCCCTGCAGGCAGAGAGGTGATATTTCATAGTGAGAACGGTGTCCTAGGCTATGGAGAGATAACGCTGCCCGGGGAGGGCGACCTCGACCTAGTCAATGCCGGCGGGCAGACCGTGAAACGGGCCCCGGGGATGTGCTTCTTTAGCCACGATGAGTCCTTTTCCATAGTCAGGGGAGGCCATCTGGACATCAGTGTGATGGGAGCCTACCAAGTCTCAGAAAAAGGAGATTTAGCCAACTATATGGTGCCGGAGAGGCAGGTCGGCACCATCGGCGGCGCCATGGATCTCGCTTTCGGAGCCAAGAAGCTCATAATTGTCATGAACCACACCACAAAAGAAGGCGATTACCGGATAGTAAAGAAGTGTCACTATCATTTAACCGCACCTAAGTGCGTTGACTTAATCATAACCGATATCGCAGTTATCGAAGTCACCAAGAAGGGGCTTGTTCTCAAGGAAGTAGCGCCGGGGTGGACTCCAGAAGATGTTCAGAAACTTACCGAGCCCAAGCTGATTGTCGCCCCTCATTGCCGTGAAATCGAGCTTATGTAACCAAGGCAAAAACATCGGCAACAGCCGTAGTTGTCAAGGTTTAAGGATAAGGAGGAAACATGTCGGGGCAATATGACGTAATTATCATAGGCACAGGCCCTAACGGGCTGGAGATTGGCGCTTATCTGAGCAAAGCGGGCCAGAAAGTCCTGCTGCTGGAGAAGAGGTACGAAGCAGGAGGAGGGCTTGCTACAGAGCAGATAACCCTTCCCGATTTCTTCCACAATACGCACGCTATATTCCACATGATGGTAGATTACGCTCCGATTTATCAGGACTTCAAGCTCGAGGAGCAGTATGGCGTAAGGCATATCTTCCCGGAGGTTCAATGGGCCATGCCTCTACCCGATGGCAAATGTATCTGCGTTTACAAAGACCCGGAGAAGACCTCCGCTTCGATTGCCAAATTCTCCAAGAAGGACGCCGATGCCTATCGAGATTTCTATCGAGAGTGCGACGAACTCATGAAGGAGATTGTCGGGCCCCAAACGTTCGTCAAGCCCGAACCAGCCCCTCTCATGGCAGCACGTGCAGCGGCATCTCAGCTCGGCGGCAAGCTGACAGAATTCGCAGAAAAGACCCCCGACGAGGTAATCAAGGAAAGGTTCGAGAACGACCACGTCCGCACCCTGATGCTCTATGCGGTCTGCCACTGGGGTTTGGACTACAGCCAATCAGGCGTGGGATACCTCATTCCCTTATATTTCAATCGAATGTCCAATTACCGGCTGACAGCGGGCGGGTCTCACCGGGTTTCCAACGCCCTGCTCAAGATAATTTTCGAGCAAAAAGGACAGATAAGGCAAAATGCTCAGATCAAGCGAATCATTGTGGAGAACGGAGCCGCTAAAGGAGTGGAGCTGGAAGATGGCACTAAGTTCATGGCCAACAAAGCGGTGGTCAGCACCATAGACATACACCAGACCTTCCTGAAGTACGTTGGTGAGGATAAGCTGCAAAAAGACTTCGTAGAAATGGTCAAAGCCTGGCAATGGGAGAAATGGAGCCTCTGCGACCTGCACCTGGCTCTGGCGGAGCCGCCCGCATTCAAAGCTGCCGAGGGTAATCCAGATGTCAACAAGGCTTTCATGTATATTCTGGGATACAACAGCTCCGATGAATTGAGACACGAATGGGATTTGATGGAGAAAGGCGAGCTGCCTAAGACAGCCGGGTACATCGCCAGCTTCCCCAGCGTTCACGACCCTTACCAGGCTCCTGCGGGAAAAGCTTCCGGCTTGCTTTCCCAGATGGCGCCTTTCGCCCTGAAAGACGGCGGCTCGGAGAAATGGTTGAAATACAAGTTCAGGCAGCAGATCGCTGAATACCAGTTAGCCACCCTGCAAAAATATGCACCTAATATAACCAAAGAGAAGGTTATGTGGTGGAACATAACCACT
>JAJYLC010000100.1 GCA_021787935.1 Chloroflexota bacterium
GCTATCTTCTTCTTCTCCTATAGGCATCTCCAACGACACCGGTTCCTGGGATATTTTAATAATCTCCCTCACTTTTTCAGGGAAGATCCCCATTCCTCTGGCGATCTCCTCTGAGGTCGGCTCGCGACCATATTCTTGTGATAGGCGTCTACTCGTTCGGATGAGTTTGTTTATAGTCTCTACCATATGAACTGGTATACGAATGGTGCGGGCTTTGTCAGCAATATCTCGTGTGATTGCCTGGCGTATCCACCAGGTGGCATAGGTGCTGAATTTGTACCCTTTTCGGTAGTCGAATTTCTCTACTGCTCGAATTAACCCTATATTCCCTTCTTGAATCAGGTCAAGTAGTGACATGCCCCTGCCTATATATTTTTTTGCTATGCTGACCACAAGGCGAAGATTGGCTTCGATAAGATGCCGCTGCGCTTTGGCTCCCTCTTCCTTTATATGCTCCCAGTAGTCTCGCAGTTGGGGCCCCTGCAGTTCTATATTCTTGCGAAGGTCCGGCTTAGAGAGAAGGTTGTTTAGTTCGGGGAATGAACTATCCCCAATGAGCTGGAGCAATCCCGCGGGCAGAATAGATATCAGGAGCGAAAAATCCTTCAACACCCGTTCTACCTCACCTGGGTCGGTGGCAATTTTTTCAACCACTTCTTTCACCAGTTGCTGCTGGATTTCGTTATCTATAGCATTGCGTAATTTTGGATCAGAAACCAGTTGACTCACGCTGGTCGACCGCTGCAGGTTCAGTGCTTCTTGCACAGCGCTGACGAAATTAGAAGCCTGGCTCAGTCTGGTTGACAGGGCTATTGCAACATCGGTACTAGAAGGCGGCTGTCCATTCTTGTTCAGCCACTCCTCTTCAATTTTCTTGACGTATTTACCCTCTTCCATCCTCCTGGCCAGTTGTTTTTCTTCTTTTGCGCTGAGCAAGGAGACGCGCCCCATCTCGCGAAGGTACATCCTGACGGGGTCATCGATCATCTCCTCAAGTTCCAGCCCCGTCTCCTCCAATTCTTCAATTTCCGGCTCTGCCTCCCATATATCAGCTTCTGTAGGTTCCTCTGCCAAAAGCCCCAACTCGTCCGTTGCTTCAGGCTTGCCTTCGGCAAGGGGTACAAAGACATCATCACGCTCTACTTCCTCAGTGAGCTTGGGCACAGAAGCGAATATGTCATTTCCGTGGTCCCCCGCTGCTTCAGAATTGGGCACGGAGGCGAAGATGTCGTCTATTTTTGCCTTGGGGACGAAGATATCTTCCGGCAATAAATCACCCTGGTCATAAAGAAATTCTTTGATCTCCTTAGATTCGTCTTTCATTGATCCTCTCTATGGCTGGAAATTATCGGCACTGTATTTTCAAAGTTCTCTTTCAGCCTCAAATTAATCTCAACACCTCTTTGTTGCAAAGCAGCTATATCTTCACTCCTTCCTTCAGATTCAGCATCGGAAAGAAGTGATTCCTCCTGGATTTTCAGGTTTAGTAATCTTCTCTCGTCCAGGCGTCGTATGCAATCAGTCAAAGCCTTTTCCCAGTCCTTCTCTTCTGCAGGAGGCAGGACTTTGGTACACAGCGCTTTAGCATGCTCCTGAAGGTCGATATCGCTAATTATAACCAGTAATTCATCAGAGTTTAAGGCCTTGCTCCAAGCCATGAATATCTCTCTGTTCTCACTGCGTTCGAAGTGTTCAGGCTCAAGCTCATTCGCCTTATCCCTTAGCTCAGGATGCTGAAGCAACAAGCAAAGGCAATATTCCTCGAGCCTGTCGCCGAAATATGCAGGAGTAAGAGGCTTGTTTTCTGTCTTGGAAGCCTTTTCACTCCGGGTGCGATGCAGGCGGGCTGCCATTCCTATGAGCGTCTTTTCACTGACTCCTAATAAGGTGGCTAGCTTACCCAGATAGAACTCTCGCTGTACGTCGTCTTCCAACTCAGCGATCAGAGGCAGTAGTTGTTCGCTCGCTCGTGACCTTTCCTCCGGCTTGGCCAGGTCCGCTTTGGATGCAGCCACAGACAAGAGGTGGTCCATTAGAGGCAAAGCATTGTCAACCAATTTTTGCCATGATTGTGGGTCTTCTTTAATAACTAAGTCGGGGTCCTTGCCCTGGGGAAGGGAAATTATCTTCATCTCAGCTCTGAGTTTAGAGGTGGTTCCTAACCATGTCGGCATCTCCAGCTCCTCCCGTTCCAATGAGCGGCGAGCGACCTCTATGGCACGTAAGGTCCCAGCATCGCCAGCAATATCAGGATCGAGAGCAAAGGCGATACACTGGGTCAGTCCCTTTAAAACTTTTATCTGCTTCTCGGTAAGTGCAGTGCCCATTGATGCTACTACATTGGTGAAGCCGTACTGGTGAGCGGTAATTACATCCATATAGCCCTCAACGATAACTGCCAGCCTTTTCTCTTTAACAGCTCCTTTGGCTCGGTCTATGGCATACAGAATGCTGCTTTTATCGAAGATCGCTGTTTGCGGCGAATTCAGATACTTGGGCAGAGAATCATCCAAAGCACGGGCACCGAAGCCTACAACTCTTCCTTTGATATCCCGGATAGGGAACATTAACCGATGGCGGAAGAGGTCATATACTCTGCCATCTTTTTCTCCTATCAGTCTTACCGCCAGCAGTTCCTTCTCGCTATAACCTCTCTCGATGAGATGCTTCTTAAGGCCTTCGCCAGGGCTGAATCCCAACTGGAAGTTATCAATCGTTTTGGAATCGAGCCCCCGTTTCTTCATCGCATAATCACGCGCTCCCTGAGCCGCCGGAGAGTGAAGCAGTAAATCATGATAGTACTGCGCTGCAGTCTCATTTATCTGGTAGAGCCTGTCGGTCAGCTTGCTCTCAAAAGCCTCCTTTTTACGCTCCAGAGATATCCCAGCTTTATCAGCAAGCATTTTTAGCGTTTCACCGAAGTCAGTCCCTTCCTTTTTCATTACGAAGGAGAACAAGTCGCCCCCGACGCCGCAGCCAAAGCATCTCCAGGACTGGCGCTCGGGGAAAATAAAGAAGGAAGCTGTTTTCTCCTGGTGAAACGGACAAAGCGCTTTGAAGTTGCGTCCAGCTTTCTCCAGCTTGAGATAGCTGCCGATGACGTCTACTATATCCAATCTTTGTTTTATATCGTCGATGGCGCTCATTCTACGAACCCTGGTAGTTGGAGGTTAAGGCGCCTAATTCTCCGGACAGCCTCATGGCGTAGTTATCGGTCATTCCGGCAATGTAGTCAACTGCCCCACGCTCCACTTTGTCGCTATTAGCGAATTCCTTGGGTAGTTTATCAGGATTATTTACAAAATAATAATATAAAAAACGGACAATTTGTCTAGCCCTTTCGGTTTCTTTTCTTAATATCTGGACCTCATATACCCTCTGAAATAAGAACTGACGCAGTCTGTTGGCTGCTTCCAAAACACCCGGGCTCATGGTAATTATCGGGGTTTTGGGGGTATCGTCCAGCCCGGTAGCAGACCACGACTGGTCAATGATATCACAAACCATAGTATCAATCCTTTTTGAGTGTGACTTTCCCAGGATAACTATCGCTGATTTAGGCAGGTCACCTTCGGTGATAAGCCCGGCTCTGAGGGCATCGCCGATGTCATGGTTGATGTAAGCTACGGAATCAGCGAGCCTGCATATTTGAGCCTCCAAGGTAGTCGGAGGGTCCCACATATCACCAAGTATATCTTGCTTGTTGCTCTTAGAATGTTTAAGGATGCCCTCTCTCACTTCCCAGGTCAAGTTCAGTCCCTTGCCATCCTTCTCCAGGCAATCGACAACTCTCAAGCTTTGCTCATTGTGTC
Organism: Chloroflexota bacterium; assembly: GCA_021787935.1. Lineage (GTDB taxonomy): Bacteria > Chloroflexota > Dehalococcoidia > SZUA-161 > SZUA-161 > JACWAE01. The sequence continues at coordinate 3,813 of JAJYLC010000100.1, forward strand.
TGAAACCCTTGGGATATAGCTCATTGAGCACTTCTTCTCCTACATGCCCGAAAGGGGTGTGCCCCAGGTCGTGCCCAAGTGAGATAGCTTCTGCCAAGTCCTCGTTCAAATTCAGGGCACGGACAATCGAGCGTGCAATCTGGGATACTTCCAGCGTATGGGTGAGCCTTGTGACATAGTGGTCGCCTGGAGGGGCGATGAATACCTGGGTCTTGTGTTTCAGCCGTCGAAACGCTTTGGAGTGGATGATGCGGTCGCGGTCTCGCTGGAACTCGGTGCGCATCGGTGAAGGCGGTTCTGCCTTTGCCCTGCCCTGGCTCAGCTTGCTTTTCGCCGCATATGGCGATAAGCTTTCCTCCTTCTCCTCCAGTCGCTGGCGGATATCCCCGTGTATCATAAAACCCTTCGTTAGCTATGCCGTTTTGGCCAATCTCTGCTCCGCAGCAGCGATGATCTCCCTGGTTTTTTCCAGTACATCCGGATTCACCGAAACCGAGGTGATCCCCCATTCCACAAGCTTTTCTGTGAGCTCAGGGTAAACCGAAGGTGCTTGCCCGCATATGGAACTGGTGACTCCTCGTTTTGCGGTGGCTTTAATGACCCTTTCAAGAGCCATGAGCACCGCTGGATCTCGTTCATCGAATTGCTCGGCTAGCTTCTGGCTATCTCGATCTATACCCAGGATAAGCTGCGTCAGGTCGTTGGAGCCGATAGATATGCCATCGATTCCTACATCGAGGAACTTATCAATGAGAAAGACATTTGACGGTACCTCGACCATCATCCAGAGTTTGAAGTCCTGGGACTGGTGCAGCCCCTCGGCTGCTAATAAGTCTTTGGCTCCAGCCATTTCGGCGGGAGTGCGCACGAAGGGAATCATAACCCACAGATTCTTATACATTTCCCTTACTTGCTTGATGGCCTCTATCTCGAGTTTGAAGATATCGCGTTCTCTAATATAGCGTGAGCATCCCCTATAGCCCAGCATCGGGTTTTCTTCGGGCTCCTCGTACTTTTGCCCTCCTTTAAGATTTCGATATTCATTGGTCTTAAAATCTGTGGTGCGATAGACAACCGGTCGGGGGTTGAACGCTTTGGCAAACGTGGTTAAACCCTGGGCGAGTTTGACTGCAAACTCCTCCCCCTTTCCTTCCTCGATCATATGCCTGGGGTGCTCTCCGATTTGAGCTATCATGAACTCGGCCCTGAGAAGCCCCACCCCATCGACATCGCGGGCAGCTACTTTCTCTGCCAGCTCTGGCTCTGCCAGGTTTACATAAACTTTGGTATGGGTCTTGATCTTAGTCTTAGAAACTGGTGCAGCGGTTTCTGTCACCTTGACTTCGACCTTGCCATCGTAGACTTTTCCTCGTGAGCCATCTACGGTTACTACTTGATCGGACTTCAGCTTCTGGGTAGCATCACCTGTGCCTACAACGCATGGGATTCCGAGCTCTCTGCTGACGATGGCAGCGTGGCAGGTTCTACCGCCTCGGTCAGTAACAATACCTGCTGCCCGTTTCATTGCCGGGACGAAATCAGGAGTGGTCATTTCTGCCACCAGGATGTCTCCCTTTTTCACTCCATCTATTTTGGCGGTATCCAGGACGATCTTCACAGGTCCACAGCCAAGTCCGGGTCCTGCCGGGGAACCGTTCAGGATAATCAGGGCTTCTGATAACTCGATAACTTGCTCGGTTTCGAGCATTTTTAGTGTGGTAATAGGGCGAGTTTGAACAATATAGAGTTTACCGTCTTCTCTGGCCCACTCAATATCCTGGGGAAACTGATAAAGTTTTTCTATCTTTGTGCCCAGCTTAGCCAAAGCGATTATTTCTCTGTCGCTGAGTTTCTGTTTACCTTGAAGCTCTTCTGAAATCGGGAGTTGAACGTTGGTCTCCTCAATATCGGTGTTGCCTTTAGAGCTCTTCGTTAGCTGCCATTCTTGTCTCGCTATCATTTTGTGTATTATAGAAAAGTTTTTCTTATCAACCAGGTAAAGGTCGGGGGTTACTCCGCCGGAAACAACAGCCTCGCCTAGACCGTAAACGGCTTCGATAGCTATTTTCTCATCATTGGTTACAGGCTCTCTGGTGAACATGACGCCGGATCTCTTGGATTGCACCATCCGTTGTACTACCACAGCGATCCCCACCTTGATATGGTTGAGTGCATGCTGCGCTCTATAGAAAATGGCTCTAGGCTCAAAAAGGGAAGCCCAGCAACCTTGTACAGCGGCGACGACTTCCTCTTCCCCTTGAATATTGAGAAAAGTGCGCTGTTGTCCGGCAAACGATGCTTCTGGGAGGTCTTCAGCGGTGGCCGAAGAACGTACTGCGACCAGGCCTCCCAGCTTCGCATAGGCTTCTTTTATCTCGTTTTCAATATTCTGCGGCATCCTGGCATTGGTAATTAATTCTTTAATTCGTGTTGCAGACTTCTCGAGCTTTTTACTATCTTCCGGATCCAATTTCTTCAAAATCTCCCGGATCTTGGCACGGAGTCCCGATTCATCGAGGAAGTGGAAATAGCTCTTGGTGGTAACTATGAACCCGGGAGGCACCGGGATCTCCAGGTTAGTAAGCTCTCCCAGGTTTGCTCCTTTTCCTCCGACCAGGGGTAAGTCTTCCTTGCCGACTTCCATGAACCAGACGACGTTAGCACGTTTCTTTTTCATAAATAAGCCCACTCCAGCTCTTTATTGATGGCGAAGCCTGACTGTGACTTGGAGACTCCGCTATTATATCACGCTAGCTAAATAATAAGTCAAGAAATCTTTTTACCGCCCGAGCGCCGCTTGGGGACCTGACTCCAGTCTCCCCAGACTATCTTCTCTGCGTCTTTAACCAGGTCTTTCTCTTTGGCAAGTTCGCGAATCTTTAACAGGGTCGCATTAACCTCCGGGGTGAGAAACACCCAGGCTGGACCAGAGGGTATCCAATATGGTGAGCTGATACGCATTACCTGGCAATTCTTTTTGTTGAGGTAGATCCCGAATTTGTTGTGTTGCATCATAGCCTCCTGTCAATTCTTTCTCGATGCTTCTTGGAGCTTGAGCACAACTTCATTAATAGCCTCATCAGGGGTAGAGGCGCCTGCGGTGATACCGATATGGCGTCTGCCTTGCACCCAAGATGGATCAAGCTCTGAAACTGTCTCGATGTGATGAGTTCCAACACCGGTGTCTGCGCAGATTTCGGCAAGGCGTTTGGTATTGGCGCTATCCTTGCCGCCGATTACTATCATCAGGTCTGCCCTCTTGGCTAACGCAAGAGCTGCCGCCTGATGTTTGCGTGTTGCATCGCATATCGTATTGAAGATGCGTAGCTCGGAGAACTTAGCAGTATCGGAGGCTATAATTTTGCCAACGAAGTTAGCGAATCGCTCCTTATTCTGTGTGGTTTGACAAAGGATACCCAGGCGTTTAGGCTGGGCGGTGAACCGGGGAATCTCCAGAGAAGCACTTGCATTCTCCCCGGCCCAACCGAGAACAGCTTGCACCTCCGGGTGAGAGGCATCGCCGAAAACCAGGACCACAAATCCTTCTTTGCCCAGCTTCTGGGCGACGACCTGAGCTTTGCGCACAAAGGGACACGTAGCATCGATGATCTTGAGCCCTCGGGCCTTTATTGACTTCATAACCTCCGGTCCTACACCGTGAGAAGCAATAGCAACGGTATCACCTCGTACTTCGTCTAAATTCTCTGCGATGCTCACTCCGCACTCTGAGAGCCTGTCCACGACCTGGCGGTTGTGGACAAGGGCGCCCAGTGTCTGAAGCGAACCGCGTTCCTGGGCAGCCTTCTCCACAAGATCGATTGCTCGTCTCACGCCGAAGCAGAACCCCATGTCAGCAGCCTTTTCAATTTTCATTGCTGCTCCTCATGTCGTCGGGGAAATTGTGGCTGTCTAGATAGGTGTTAGGCAGAAGCTCAGCAATGCGCTTCATAATCAAGCTGGAGTGTTGGCTTAATCCGGGACGATTCAGTCTGTTGTTCTCGCCTGAAGGAAGGGTAAAAGAACGGCCGATTCTCACGGTAATATGCGGCCGATGTAAAATAAAGCCCAGTCCTTTGACCTGCTCGCTGCCGCTGATGCCAACTGGAATAATAGGAACGCCGGAACGCGCGGCGATGAATGCCGTGCCGGGCTGCATTTCCTGCAAGTGGTAGGGGAAGCTCCTTTTCCCTTCGGGGAACATGCCAAGCACTTGCCCTTTATTGAGCAACCCGAACGCTTGACGAAGTGCCTCCCTATCCAGCTTATCTCGCCTTATAGGGAAGGCCCCGTATGCGCGTACTACAATCCCCATCAGCGATGGGCGGAACAGCTCTTGTTTAGCCATAAAAGTTATCCTGCGGGGAACGCTAGCGCCAAGTAAGGGAGGGTCTACGTAAGTCATATGGTTGGCAACAATTATCAATGGCCCCTTCCTGGGGACATTTTCTTTCCCTTCCACCTGCCACCTTGTAAGGGCGATGAGCAAGGCTTTCATAGCGGCATTAGCAGCGTAATAAAACAGTCTCATTGGACTAATTATGTTTGATAACGCTAGCAGTTTGCCCGCGCCTGTTCTTTATCGAACCGAGACCAGCTTATAAATTATATCTCATCGCATAATATAAAACCAAATATAGTGACAAATGGAAGGAAGTTGAGCAACAAGCATTTTTTAGGTGATCTGTTTAAGAATGGGTTAAATCAAGTTTCTGTTTCTGTAGAAGGTTTTAATGCTCAAACACACGACTCGGTTACAGGAGTCAAAGGTTCATTTAATCAAACTATTGATGGAATTAAAAATTGTATAAATGAAAATTATGAATTTTCAACAATAACAACTGTAAGTGAAACTAATTATAATTATGCTTATAAAATTATGAATTTTCTTGATGAGTTTGGAGTTAAAAATATTGTTTTTAATGTTGAGACTCCTTCACCAGACTATCAAAAAACTTTAAATATGAATCAAATAAGAGAGGCAATAATTAAAATTTATGAAAAAAGTTTAGAAAAGAATATTAAAATTAAAGTTATCACTCCATTGCCCGCATGTATATTTAAAGAAAATGAGTTTAAAGAACTGAGTTCTAAACATATAATTTCATGTAATAAATGCCATGTTTACGGGGGTGCTGGAGTTGTTTTTGATTACAATGGAGACATTCT
>JAJYLC010000101.1 GCA_021787935.1 Chloroflexota bacterium
ATCTGCCCGTTTGGATTCAGGGTTGTTCATCACCTTGTTGTCCGTGGTAAGTGCGCTGCCAAGCAGTGTGCTCATCAACGCAAATGCCGTCACCAGCATCAAGGCCCAAGCGCCTATGGTGAGCTTGGGATGGCTGGCAGCCCACCGTGCCAATGACCCTGTGCTCAGATTCCACTTCATGATTTCCTCCCTTCGATTAGTGCATCACAATTGATGTGCTCATAGTAAGGGCAAACGCCTCCGAATGCGCCAGTCATCCGGGGGGATTACGTACTGAACTTTCGGCTAGTCTTCGTCCTGACCAGGTGGCCAGGTAATACCGCCGGGCTGGAATATTGCTCTGTATGGATAGGGAGATACAATCTGGGGAAGATAGTTGAGCGGGGAAGTGGTTTCCAACGTGTGGAAGATGCAGATTATGGCGATTTTTACTCTAGATGCTTCTTTTGCTGATAGTAACAGGTCTTAATGGTCGTTAACAGGCTTTCCGGCGGATCCCACTTGCTGATGAACGCATCGACTCCGGCATCAAGGGCTGCCTGCTTCATCTCGGGGCGGCTGCAAAGGGCAATAATCAGCATTTGCGGGCAAAGAGCGTGCAGTGCTGGTACTATTTCCTTCGCCTTCGGACCGACCAGTTCGCAATCAATCATGACTACATCGGCGCAAGTAACCCTAGCTTGTTCCAGGATTTCTCCGGCTTTAGTAACCTCGCCCACTATAATAATGTCAGGCTCTTCCTCCAAACGCAGTCTTAGCGCTGACCGCACCTCTTGTCTGTTGTCAGCTAACAAGACGCGCATTTTGTTCGCCTCCTCGATCGATTCGCAGCTTTTTATCAGTTGCTAGGCCTAGTATAGAACGGAGATTCCCTGAAAACGCCAGTCATCAGGGGAGTTTGTAGTCTGGACATAAGACCAGTCTTTACCCTAGTCAAGTGAACAGGTTATCCTTTCGGAAATCATATTCCCATCGTTTTGCGAGTTATGAGTTCACCGGGACCCTCTCTAGTTCGCTTACAAGATCCGGGATGGACAACGTAACCAGTGGCACAGTCGATTTAGGTATGCACTCTCCTCCTCTGTGGTGAAAGGGGATGGGCTCCCAGTGTTCACAATCCTCACAAATTACGACATTAGCATTGCACAACTGCGGCTTTTTCATTATTTACCTCCCCTTCTCTCAATGTCTCCGCATCAAGCGGTGACTCTGGTGGATTGCTTAAGTTTGCTTGTGGCGGTCTTTCTTCGAATTATCACGAGCGTGATCCCAACGACTAGAAGCGGCACCACGATGGCAACCACGAGGAGAGGATTTGTTAAGCAATCGATTAACCACTCGCCTCTATTTCTGAGGACGAATCCCATGCTGAAACACGTGACTATCCATATCAATGCTGACAAGACTGTTGACGAAAGAAAGATGCTGCACGGTACCCGAAACAGCCCTGCCGCGATAACAGTCTGAATTCGTATTCCAGGAATCATACGGCCCAGGAAAATAGACATGCCACCCTTTCTCTTAAACCAGCTCTCTACACGATTAACATTTTCCGGCTGCAATCTGATATATTTCCCGTACTTAAGGAGCAGAGGATGTCCCCCCTTAGCCGCCACTGTATAAAGAAGGAATGAACCCAACGCTGCACCGGTAACTGCGGAGAGGAGGATGAGAAACACGTTACCTTGCCCCTGCCCGGCAAGAAACGCAGCATAGAAAATAACTACAGGTCCCGGTACCAGTAGCGGAATCCCTGCTTCTGTGGCGAAGAAAAAGAGAAACAGGGCCAGGCACTCATATGAAGTGAAGAAGTTGGCTATTGTCTGCGGAAGAACCCAATGGATATCCATAACGTGTTACCTCTGCAACAAATTGACGACTTTTTCCTTTCTGTTCAATCTCATGATAGACCTGGTCTCTTTTCTCATAGATTCCAGGTATTGCCAGATACCAGCAGGAACAGCCACCACAATCAACAGTAACACTAGAATTGGAGTTGCCAAGCCAATGATTATTGGCCACGTGCTAGAGTGATTTGTCCCATTTCTGCTAACCATCTGTCATACCTCCCTCTTTGTCTTTCCGTTTGTTCCACTCTACATTATCTGATTTTCACTGGGCTTATTTTCTGCGGTGCTGCGAGGGTAGCTGCGAGGGTACCTAAGAATACTATGCCTGCCATTCCGCTGCTGCCACCGCTGTTATCCACGTATCAAATTCCACTGCCAGGCATTCACTGCTACGCCTACGACGTAGACGACAATCGCCACTCATATACTGAACATCACAGCCGGGAATAAAGTTCTAAACGGTCTTGTCATCTTTACACCCCTCCTCTTTTTCTCTTTCGCAGACAGAATAAAAGAAAATCCCCTCAGATGCGCCCGTCATCCGGGGGGATTGAAGCCTGCAAGGTTGGCCAGTATTTGACCTGGTCAGGTGACCAGGTGGTGTTGCAGAGCCAGGGCTACTGCTTCGGTACGGGTGGAGACGCCTAGCTTAGAGAGAATGCCGCTAACATGGAATTTGACGGTAGATTGGCTGACTACCAGCTTCTCGGCAATCTCTGGATTGCTCAATCCTTTTACCATCAGAGCCAGTACCTCCCGCTCGCGCTCGGTCAGGTCGTAGCTTGGCGCTTTAGGAGATGTGGTGGCCTGGATGAGAGCGCGGGCAGCCTCGCTGGAAAGGGTAGGCTGCCCGGCGGCAGCACTGCGTATGGCAGCCACCAGCTCATCGGCAGAGACATTTTTCAGCAGGTAGCCGATAGCCCCGGCTTTAAGCACAGACTGAACCCGGTCCTGTTCTCCGAAGCTGGTCAGCGCGATAACCTGGGTCTTGGGGCACCGTTCCCGTATGGCTTGGGTAGCTGCTACGCCATCCATGCCTGGCATGACCAGGTCCATCAGTACCACATCCGGTTGGACTTTGATACACAGGCGCACAGCTTCCTCACCGCTTGCCGCCTCCCCGACCAGTTTCAAGTCGTCGAAAGCCAGGAGGAAAGCAGACAATCCACTGCGTACCACAGCGTGGTCATCAACAATGATCAGGCGTATGGGTTTTAGTTCGCTCATAGTGATTCCTTTCGTTGTGAGTCTGGCCAGACGACGGCCACCTGGGTACCATGGCCCGGTTGGCTTTCTATCTTAAGGCTGGCACCGATGGCTTCTGCCCGCTCATGCATAATACGCAGTCCAAGGTGGTCCGGGGATATATTCTCAGGATTAAAACCCACACCGTTGTCAGAGATGGTCAACTTTGCCGTTCCTGCCTGGCAGGTCAAATTCACCGTCGCTTTTGTGGCACTGGAATGCTTTATGATGTTGTTTACAGCTTCTTGAGCTACCCTGTAGAATGCAATCTGCATATCCGCCGGGACATCGCACTGTCCTTCCAGGGCCAGGGAGATGGGAAGTCTGGCGCGACCTGTGGTAGCCTCAGTCAACTGACGCAGGAGCTCAACCAGCCCTACCTCGGTCAGAGCAGCCGGCCGGAGTTCCAGAAGTAGCATCCGCATCTCGGCAAGAGCACCGCGGGTCAATAGGCGTATTTCCTCGAGACGGCGCTGTCCTTCGGCGGCATCCTTTTGCCACAGGCGGGGTAGCACGTCAGCGATAAGGCTGGCTGAGAAAAGTGTCTGAGTTACAGCGTCGTGCAAGTCACGTGCTAGGCGCTGGCGTTCATGCACAGTTGCTAGCTCTTGAGCCTGTTCGTAGAGACGTGCATTATCTATAGCTACGGCGAGCTGATTAGCCAGGGTTTGAGCGATGAACACATCGGCTTCGTCCAAGGTGTTGCTCTCGGCGCTCTCGATATCCAGTACCCCAACAACCGTGTCCTTTATTTTAATTGGTACTGCCAGTTCTGCCCTCGTCTTTCTCAATGCCTCTACGTAGAGGTATCTTGGCTCAACGGCAACATCACGTGCCAGAAGTGGCTCGCCCTTTTGAGCAACCCACGACACGATTCCCTGCTCTCCGATTTTAATCTTTTCCCCTAGGGGAGGCTCCCCTTCATATCCACCGGCACTAGCTTTGAGGACGAGATATTCCGACTCGGAATCAAGAAGTAATACGTTCACATTGTAGTAGCTGAAAGTTCTCTGAATAAGGTTGACAACGTACGGAAGAAGCTGGTCGAGGCTGAGAAGAGAACTTATCTGCTGTCCCATCTCGTTAATGGCTCTCATCTGGTCAGCCCTGCGCCTTTCTTGCAGATAAAGGTGTTGCGTGGTCTTCTGGGATTCATCGAGGTCTTTAGCCATTTTGTTCAAAGCATCGCCCAATAGCCCCAGTTCATCTCCGGACTGTATTGGTACTCTGACACTCAATTCGCCTTTCCCCATGGCTTCTGTGGCGGAGACCAGACCATAAATAGGCTTGGTGATGCTGCGACTGGTGAGTACCCAGCCGCCAATTCCCGCTATCCACGACACCCCGACCAAGCTCAGTGCTATGACGAGAGCCTGATTTTGTCGCTGTCTTGCCTGGTCAGTGTGCTCAGAGATTGCATTCTCACGCCGGCTGATTAAGTCGGCCAGTTTGGAGTCGAGGGAGCTGGACACCTCATAACCTTCTGTCTGCCAGAGGTATACAGCCGCTGCTGGAAAGCCCTGATCGTGAAGAGTGAACTGTTCCTGCCCGATACTGAGAAGCCTTGAGTGCAATGCATCTACTTCTTTGAGCAGCTGCATTTCTTCGTCTGATAGAGCCAGTTGTTGCAGTTTAGTTGTTGTTGCCAGATACCGTGAGCTTGCCGCAGCCAGGGCATCCAAGAATCCTTGATCCCCGGATAAAAGATAACCGCGCGTATTGCCGCTCTCCTGCTCCACAGCGAGGCGTAGCTCCAATGCACTGGTCTGTAGTATCCGGTCTTGCTCTGCAACTGTGTGTAAATTCTGTGCCACGCCGCGTAGGTAAGCAATGGAAACACCGGCGACCAATAGTGTTAGAAAGGCAATTAAGCTGAAGCCCAAAAAGATGCGAGGTCCGATTTTGAGATTGCGCCACCGCGGCATCATCACCGCCTCTACTGGCTAAGTTCGCTCAGGAGATTATCCACACGGGGTACGACTTCATCAATAGCTTCCTTAGCCGTCATCTGTCCCTTCCATACCGGCACAAAGGCTTCGTTGAAAAGACTGGTGACCTGCTGAACGCCTTTAAACATGGGATTCGGGCGTCCGAGCTCTGTTTCTTCCAGGAATACTTGTGCGTTGTGTGGTGGTTGCTGTTTGAGAAAGACATCTGCCTGTCCCACTGAGCGCCTGGCAGGTACCATAACGCCGGTCTCTGTGAAAACAGCCTGACCTTTGGGTCCCTCCAACCATTTCAGGAAGGTCCAGGCAGCTTCCTTATGTTTCGATGCGCTCGAAATCACGTAGCCGGAGCCTCCTGCTGCATTTACACGATTCACCTTCTGGGGCAGTCCTACCACGTCCCATCTCAGGCCGGGTATCTTGGCAAAAGCAGGCACCAATGCGTGATTCCCGAAAGCCATAGCCAACTTCCCGTCTTGAAAGAGCTGCCCGATGTTGAGTGAGGTTCTTTGAACGTCATAAGGTGGAGTTACCTTGTCAATATTAGTAAGGTTAGCCAGCCATTGGACAGCTTCTATAGCTTCCGAGGAGTCCATAAGCGTCTTTGTGGGGTTGGAGTAGTTGTCGTATACTTCGCCTCCGTTTTGATGCACCCAAAGAAGCCACCAGTCGTCCGGCTCGTAGGCGAAACCATACTGTGTTATGTTACCGTCTTCGCTCTTGGTGAGCTTTATCGCTGTCTGTCTCAGGTCCTCCCAGGTCCAGCCCGAAGTAGGGTAAGGCAGTCCTGCTTCATCGAAAAGCGTTTTGTTATAGAAAATAACCTTTGTGTCATTATCCCTGGGTAAGCCGAAGAGTGAGCCTTTATATTTGAGGTATTCGAGTAATCCTGGGTAGAAATCGGTCAGGCTATAGTTGTCCCTCTGAATATATGGATCGAGGTTCTCCAAGAGCCCCCTGGAAGCGTAGGTGGGAAGATAATCGAGGAACATCACGTCGGGTGGAGTACCGTTGGCCCACCACTCCTCAACCTTATTGAAATACTCGGTCCACGGTGCGTGCCTGGTTTCCACCTTGATATTGGGGTAATCTGCTTCAAAGACTGTGACGAGCCGCTGATTTACCTCAGCTTCCCAGGGGTCGCCCCAGTATGACCAGGTAATGGTTTCAGGTTCGGCAGGTGTCTGGGTCGGTGTGGGACTTTCCCCGGCCTGGGGAGTTGTCGTCGGGAGTGTTTCGTTTCCAACGCAGGCTGCGGGTAGCACGACCGAAGCAACAATAATGAGCGTGAGCGCCGCATATTTTAAGTGTGAGATAGAGAACATAATACCTCCATCCCCCATGTCTAAATTGCCGAAACGGAGACTATTTGTCACAAGGGGTGTCAGGTTTCGAGAGCGGCACCATAAACCACTCGGACACCTCTCCATGCCGCTATTTTGTTGTTAAAGTTTTGTTGTGTCGCCCCCGCTGTGTTATCATGTATTCTATCTAGTGTTGCCAATAGCATATTCTAACGATGTCGCTTTGTTAGGTCAAGCTCAGCACGAACGGTATTGGCAAATGAGTTCGTCGCCACAAGGGTGGCGACGCTGCAGCATAGGGGGGCTGAGGGAGGAAAGATGATTCATATCGGGATGGACCCTAACATATTCACTTCCGGCTCTTTCACGATGAGCTGGCATGGATTTTTCACCGGGCTGGCTGTCTTGGCTGCTGTGGTACTCGCGGCTAGAATGGCCAAGGAAAAAGGTTTTCTCAGCGATGATGTCTACTCAGTTGCCCTCTGGGGTGTGATCGGAGGGATTATCGGTGCTAGGCTGTTCCACGTTATCGATAAGTGGAGCACTATCTATCAATATGACCCGAAGCAGGCACTGTACTTCTGGGAGGGAGGGCTCGCTCTCTACGGAGCCCTCGTTGGCGGCTTTGTTTTCGGCCTAGCCGCTGCTACCATAAGGAAAATGCCTTTGGGGAAGGTCGCTGACCTGGCTGCCCCCGGCATGATACTGGCTCAAGCGATTGGCCGCATCGGCTGCACGATAAACGGCGATGCCTACGGCAAGCCTACTTCGCTGCCCTGGGGCTTCCTGTACACTAACCCCGCCGCAGCGGCTACCGCCGGCCCCTGGGTGAACGGGCATCTGGTGGCAGGCCAGCCGGTGCCTGTTTACGAGATTATCTTCGACCTGATAATCCTCGCCGTGCTGCTGCGCCTGCGCAAGCGCCTCAAAAATGACTGGATGCTCTTTCTCATCTACGCTTCTGCCTATGCTGTGGTGAGGTTCGGGCTTGATTTCCTGCGAGGTGATGAGGCAGCGATAGCGGGCCCATTCCACCAGGCGCAGGTCATTTCACTGGCAGTAATGGTGATTACGATTCCCCTGGCCATCTGGCTGGCCCGACGCCCTGCACGACAAGCCGTTGAGGCAGGTTGAGGCAGGTTAGCGCCACCTGCGGGGCTTCTGGCGGGGTGGTTTACTGTCCTCGGCAGGCTTGACCTGACTTCGGTAATCCGGAGCAAAGATGGGGATAACGTTGCTTAGCTTCGGGTCCATCAGCCGCGAGCTCAAGCGGCCTTCGATACCTTCCAGAAAGCCGGCTACGGTGATAACTGTGGAAAGACGAGAATTGTAGCGGTAGTTCAGTATCTGATATAGCTTCTCCTGTGCCCAGGGCGTGCTGCTCTCAGTGCCCAGGTCGTCCAGTATGAGCAGCGGGCTGGTCTTAACCTTCTCGAAGACCTCGTCATAAGTAACCTTGCTTTCGGGGCTGAAGGTAGAGCGCAGGTGGTCGAGCAGGTCGGGCACTACGGCAAAGAAGACTGGCCTTCCTGCTCTCAACTGGTGGTTAGCGATGGCTGCCGCCAGATGGGTCTTGCCGCAGCCGTGCACGCCCAAGAAGACGAGCCAGTCTTTTGGCGAATCCGCGAACTGGCGGGCTTCTCTTAGAGCCATTTGCAGGCTCTCTCTCCCCTTCTCATCGGCGTTCATGCCGCGGACATCGAAGGTCTCGAAGGTCTTATCTGCCAGAAATTCCAGAGCCAGTCCGCCTATCTGCTGGAAAAGCGGCAGTTGGGGCTTCTCCAACTCGCACTGCTGGGCGATGGCCGGCTCCTGCAACCGGGCAGCCAATCGTTCATCCAGTTGCTTCAAACTATTAACGGTAACCACTGTGGGCAGCTCGGCGTTGAACCTGTGGTTCAGTATCTGAAACAGCTTCTCCTCAGCCCAGGGTGTGCTGCTCTGCGCCCCCAGGTCGTCCAGCACGAGGAGCGGGGCACTGCGCACCCGCTCGAACAGCTCATCGTAAGCAACGTCGCTGCTCGGGCTGAATGTAGTGCGCAGGTGGTCGAGAAGGTCGGGTACAATCACGAAGAATACGGGGTATCCTTCCTTGAGACGGTGGTTAGCTATGGCCGCTGCCAGGTGAGTCTTGCCGCAGCCGCTAGGGCCGCTCAAGACCAGCCAGCCCTTGGGGTTTTCAGCGAAAGCCCTGGCTATCTGACAGCATTGAGCAAATCTCTCCTGATTCTGCGGATCGCTGCTGCGGCCGCGGGGCAGCAAGTTGTCGAAGGTAAAGCGAGTCAACGGCCCCAGGTTGCTATAGCGCTCCAGGCGGGTAAGGCGTTCCTGCTCGAACTCCTTGGCTGTGCACTGGCAGGGCACTACTTTACCGAAGTCAGGATGTCCGAAGGGTACATCGTAGCGCAGCCAGCCCTTTCCCTTGCAGAGGGGGCACTCCTTATCTCCGGTTTCTGCGATACCTTTATCTTTTGAGGAGGTGGCCATATCGTTTGCGGTACTCTTCGGGGCTGGAGTCCGCTTTAGAATATCGCCCAGGCTCTCCATCATGTTTACCCTCC
>JAJYLC010000102.1 GCA_021787935.1 Chloroflexota bacterium
GGGTATCTTTCCCCGTCTGGTTTACTGACATAGTCTCCGCACTCGATTCGCTCTCATTGCTAGGCTTTTCCAGGGACAATCCAGATGTAGATAATGCCCTGAACTGGCTAAAGCATCGGCAACGAGACGACGGTCTTTTTGAGTTGAAACTTTTGCGAGACAGAGATAAACACTTGAAATTCTGGGTATGTTTGGCAATCTGCAGACTGTTCAAAAGATTCTAGCGGAGCTAATCGGTAGTCCCTTAAACCTTATCAATTGGTAAGGCTAATTTCCTTAGCACCACGACGTCTTGAGGGAAAGGGTCTTTACCCCCTGTTGCAGAACCTCTGATGATAAGCTCTACCTTAAACTTCCCTTGTATCAGGCTATTCAGCCCTGCCATATTCATAGCTATACCAGATTCAGGTAATTCCGGGTTGCAGGTAAACCAATTGTTGCTGCCGGGCAACAGTGTGGTAAATTTAAATAAGCTGACCAGAAATGGATTGTAGTTGAAAATAAATCCCGGCTCTGCTCTTGGTTCCTCAACAATATGGCAGGTTAAGATAGCCAATGCATCCGGTTTTATGATGGTATGTATTTTGTTGATATACCCGAAAGCGTCGGCTTCCTGTAGATGAGTGAAAACAGAGAGAGCCATCACAATATCAGTGGAATCAGGGGATACATTCCAGTCGCTACCATAAGATTTACTTTCAGCGACAGCGCTTTGTTGTTGAGGATAAAAAGGATTGTAATCCTTTGAAACATGAAATCTAACCCTCGGCAATTGCGAATATTTACGCCTGCAATACTTGATGTAGCTTTCTTGTATATCTATTCCCAGGTACTCTCCTTCCGGGTGAGTAAAAAATACACTCACAGGGGCCAGTTTCCCGTGCCCACAGCCAAAATCAATTATCTTCAAGGACTCATTCCTGGCAAAACACTTTATCAAAGCTGCAAAAAATCCCTGTTGATAAACCCAGTTAGCGAAGCTGTCTCCTACTTCTCCCCATATTTCATTGGGAACGTTTTCTATTAGAAATTCGGTCTCTGCCCAGGCATATTTCTTGTCCATTCTCTTAAAGATGCTACATCTGAAAGCATAGTATAGAGACTTAATCGTGTTTAAAAACATATCACCTATCCTGCTTTATTGTGTCTCATCGTTCTGAAGAGTATCGACATCACAGAATGTTAGGCTACAACTTTAGTTCTTGTCAACCCAACGAGCTGTCCTCGGTCTGACAATGAAGGTATATCTGATATAATTAAGGAGGAATTATTTCCAAGAGTAATAATAGCATGGCTTCTTACCATATCTGGACCATAGGCTGCCAGATGAACCAGGCAGATTCAGAGCAACTGGCAGCAAACTTGGAAAGGTTGGGCTACCAGCCTGCTCCTGAGATAGAGAAGGCTGACCTCATAGTGCTAAATACCTGCGTGGTACGGCAGAGCGCCGAGAACCGTGTTCTCGGTAAATTGGACTCGTTAAAAGAGCTCAAGAGACTTAGCCCGAATACTGTAGTAGCTCTCGCAGGTTGTATGGTCGACTCAGGGGTTGACCAACTGAAACACCGTTTCCCCTATGTTGACCTCTTCCTGAAGCCAGGGCAATTTAACGAGCTTCTGGAACTGGCGAAAGCTCGGGCCCCGAAGGTATCGGACAGCGTCACGGCCTCTGCACATTCACCGACAGCTTTCGTAACCATCATCGAGGGCTGCGATAACTTCTGCTCGTATTGTATCGTCCCTTACCGTCGGGGTAGAGAGAAGAGCCACCCTATTGCTGAGTTGCGCTGCCAGGTAGAGAGCCTTGCAGAGCGAGGAGTGAAAGAGATTACCCTCCTGGGACAAAATGTCGATTCTTACGGGCATGACCTCCCAGAGAAACCAGGCTTGTCCGATTTATTGCAGGAACTGAATTCTATCGAAGGTCTGGCACGGATCCGCTTTTTGACTTCCCACCCCAAAGATATGAGCCCGAAGCTTATTCAAGCTGTGGCCTCGCTGGAAAAGGTCTGCGAGCACATTAGCCTTCCCGTTCAAGCAGGCGACGACAAAATCCTGCAGGCAATGGGGCGAGGCTACACCGCACAGTATTACCGACAGTTGGTCGAACAAATACGCCAAGCCATCCCCACAGTCGCTATCGCTACCGATGTTATTGTAGGCTTTCCCGGGGAAACCGAAGAGCAGTTCCGGCACACTATCGAGCTCCTCTCCGGCCTCAGATTCGATACCGTTCATGTCGCCGCATACTCAGTTCGACCTGGCACGCTGGCAGCGAAAAAGCTTAAGGACAACATTTCCCTCTTCGAAAAGCGTAGACGGCTTCAACAGGTCGAGGAATTGCAGAGTCAAATAGCCTCCGAGATCAATGCCAGACTCCTGGGCCATACGCTCGAGGTCTTAGTTGAAGGGAAGAAAAAGGGTAAATGGTACGGCCGCACCAGGACAGACAAACTGGTATTCTTCGAAAATGACGCTAATTGCCTCGGGCAGTTAGTTAACGTAGAAGTTAAAAAAACAAGCCCCTGGGCACTCCAGGGGCTCCCCCGAACCAGTCCTATTAGCAACTAGCTCAGCTTCAAAGGTAAATCTATTTTGTACCCCTTAAGCACATCCTCAATTGCTCTTGCCGACTTTTCATCCGGCGGTGTAAGTGGTAAACGCGGCTTACCTACATTGAACCCCATGTAATTCAGGGCGTATTTAATAGGTATAGGATTAGCCACAACAAAAAGGACATTCATTAAAGGCAATAGCTTATGGTGGATGGCAGCAGCCTTGGCTCCCTTGCCGCTGACTGCCTTCGAAATCATATCGCTCATCTGAATTCCTACCAGATGCGAAGCGACACTGATTACCCCGTAGCCACCTATGGAAAGCATAGGGAAGGTATCGCTGTCGTTGCCGCTGTAGACCAAAAAATCCTTCTTTGCCCCATCAAGTATCTTTGCCGTATGCACGAGGTCACCGCTTGCTTCTTTCAATCCGACGATGTTATCTACCCGGCTGAGCTCTATAACAGTCTCCGCTGAAAGGCTGGTAATAGTGCGGCTGGGCACATTGTATAGAAGGCAGGGAAGCGATGTACTCTTCGCAATTGCCTTAAAATGCTCCTTTAGTCCTTGCTGCGTAGGCTTATTGTAATAGGGAACAACCAACAGGGCAGCATCAACGCCGATCTTCTCTGCCTCCCGAGTAAGCTCTATGCTCTCCTTGGTATTGTAGTTACCAGTGCCAGCCACCACTGCCCCTCTATTGCCTACTGCCGACTTCACCTCGGCTAAAAGCCGCAGCTTCTCCTCTTTACTGAGAGTTGGCGACTCACCTGTGCTCCCTGAAACAAGCAGGCCATCACTCCCTGAGTTAAGCAGTGATAAGGCCAGCTTCTTAGCCTGCTTATAATCTACATCTCCCTTACTATCGAAAGGGGTAACCATTGCCGTGATAAGACGACCTAACTCCACCATTTCCACCTCCTTGAAATCTTATATCCATCCCTTAGATATAAGGTGCTCAGCGATCTGGACTGCATTAAGAGCAACGCCCTTACGCACATTGTCAGCGACTACCCACATTACCAGCCCATTCTCATGAGAAGTATCGCGACGAATACGCCCCACAAAAACATCGTCCGAGCCAACCACAGACCAGGGGTAAGGATAAAGGCTAACAGATGGATCATCCAATACTTTTACGCCAGGTGAATCAGCTAGAATCATCCGTGCCTCTTCAGGACTCATAGGTTCGCTGAACTCAACATGGATTGACTCACTGTGCCCTAAAACCACCGGCACACGGACACACGTTGCCGAAACAGCTATATTATCATCATGCAGTATCTTCTTGGTCTCTACACGCATTCTCCACTCTTCCCTGGTATATCCGTCATCCAAAAAAACATCTACCTCAGGGAGCAGATTGAAGGCAATCTGGTGAGGATAAACATGAGGAGCAGCGCTCTTGCCTTCAAGGACCAGTTTGGTCTGAGTATTAAGCTCATCAACAGCGGCCGCCCCCGTGCCTGACACAGATTGATATGTATCAACTATGACGCGCTTGATAGAATTAGCTTTATGCAGCGGGTGCAAAGCCATCAACATCTGAACGGTAGAACAATTAGGGTTAGCTATTAAACCACGATGATGCTCCAGGTCTTCGGGATTGACTTCAGGAACTACCAAAGGGACACTTTCATGCATCGCGAAAGCGCCGCTGTTATCTATCACCACCGTCCCCCGCTTAACTGCAACGGGGACGAAATGCTGGCTTACTTCGTTACCAGCGGAGAAAAAGGCGATATCTACCGGATCGAAAGAATGAGGTGTGAGTTCTTTAAGCTCGACCTCTCTATGATTGATAAACAGCTTCTTCCCTACCGACCTATCGGAGGCAAAAAGATGGACTGAGGATAGGGGGAAATCCCTCTGCTCTAGAATCTTGATGAACTCCTGACCCGCTAAACCAGTAGCCCCGATGATAGCGATGCGGTACTTTCTTATCAGCAATGTTCCCCCTAAAGGCCCAGAAGTTTATCAAGACCAAAAACCGCCTCCTTAAGTTCGGCTGCCTTCTTAATCGCTAAGATGACCCCCGGCATAAAGGCCGCTCGGTTTATTTGATCCAGGCGTATCCTTAGCGTCTGACCCGTTGCGCCTAAAATAACCTCTTGATGCGCAAGCAGCCCCGGCATCCGTACGCTGTGAAGTGCTACACCCCCCAAATCACCACCACGGGTGCCGGCAATAGTCTCTTTTTTAGCAGAGGTATGAATAAAGTCGCTGCCTCTGGCTTGTACCATATCCCTTGCCGTAGCTATGGCAGTCCCAGAGGGAGCATCCAGTTTATGCTCGTGGTGCATCTCGATAATTTCAGCATAATCGAAAAATCTGGCTGCTACTTTTGACAGGTGCATCATCACCACCGCCGCTATGGCAAAGTTCGGCGCTACCACCGCCCCTACCTTCTTTTTCTTACATAGGCTCCCTATCTCATTTAAATCAGCGTCTGATAGCCCTGTAGTTCCGACAACGACGGCAATACCGTGTCCCACCGCTGTTCGCACTGCAGGCATCGCAGCCTCGGCATTACTGAAGTCCACTAGAACGTCAGGTTGGCAACTCCGGAGCACTGTCTCCAGGTCTCTGGATAACGGAATCGAACTAGCCCCGTCAGGCAATAGGATTTCCTTCTTGCTAGCCTTTACGTCGACTCCAGCCACTGCTTCAAGCTCGGGAGCACTAGATACAGCGCTGAGCACCTCTTGCCCCATCTTTCCCAGTACACCGTGCACTAAGACCTTTACCCGCTCCATCTGCTCCTCGATTTATTCCTGCTTTGGGCAGCCTACCTGCTGGCAGGCGGTCTCCTGTGAGGAACGCCTCTGGGTCGCTCCCTCGATGGTCTTGTGCCTTCGCGCTCGTCGTTGTCACGATGCCGATGCACAGGCCGCGACTCCGTGCGTTTTTTAAAGGGGTAGTCGGGGGATTGCCTCTGTTCAGTGCCCGGGTGGGCGTCCGATCCCGGGGATAGCTTTTGAAACACTGCACGGCGGGAAAGATTTATCCTGCCGAGTCGATCAATCTCGGTGACCATGACCATTATCTCGTCACCAACCTTAACCACATCCTCAACGCTCGGAGCCGGATAGTCAGCCAATTCGCTGAGATGGACTAATCCCTCTTTGCCGGGAAGTATCTCAACAAATGCGCCGAAATTGACCACCCGCGTCACACGCCCATTGTATACTCCGCCTACTTCAACATCACGGGTCAATTCCTCGATAATCCTTATGGCCCTTTGAGTGGCTTCTTCGTTAGGCGAGCCGATAAGGACAGTCCCGTCATTTTCTACATCGATAGTGGTCTTCGTTTCACTCATTATAGACCTGATAGTCCTGCCACCGGAGCCAATCACATTTCGTATCTTCTCCGGGTCTATGGTTATTTTAGTCAGCCGGGGTGCATATTTGCTTAGTTCGGGGCGGCTGGCGCTAATGGTCTCTTTCATTTTCTCCAGGATAAACATTCGAGCAACCCTGGCCTGGCTGAGTGCCTTCTCCATAATCTCCGGGCTTATTTTTTTAATTTTAAGGTCCAACTGAAGAGCCGTTATTCCCTCGGCAGTACCGGCTACCTTGAAGTCCATATCGCCAAAAAAGTCCTCCTGGCCCTCGATGTCGGTAAGCACGACATATCTCCCATCGTCCGCCGTCATCAACCCCATAGCTACACCGGCCACCGGCGCCTTGATGGGGACACCGGCATCCATCAGCGACAAAGTGCTACCACATACGCTGGCCATAGAAGTGCTACCGTTAGAACTGAGTACCTCGGAGACCAGACGAATAGTGTAAGGAAACTCTGTCTCACTGGGAATAACAGGCACTAAAGCCCTTTCCGCAAGCGCCCCATGCCCGATCTCGCGACGTCCCGGGGTGAGGGAACGCTTTACTTCGCCAGTGCTAAACGGCGGAAAGTTATAATGGTGCATATATCGCTTTGTCTCTTCCTGCCCGATACTATCTATCTTCTGTTCCTCGGCTGGTGAACCAAGTGTGGCGATAGTCAACACCTGCGTTTGTCCTCTTGTGAACATACCAGAACCATGAGTCCGGGGTAGACGCCCAACCTCACATGTAATCGGGCGAATATCAGTCACACTGCGGCCATCGGGGCGAATACCCTTGTCCAAAATTAGAGCCCTTATTACCTGCTTCAATCCTAAATCAAAAGCATTACTAATCTCCTGAGGGGAGTAGCTGCTTCCCAACTTTTCTAAAGCTTCTTCCTCGAGCTTGGCCAGAACCTCTTCTCGCTCAGTTCGATCCTTCCAGATAGGACCCGAACCTATCTTGTCTCGGACCATAGCAGAAACTGTCTCCCGCAGTTCCGAGCTTAACTCTTTTCCCTGCAACTCCAATTTAGGCTTGCCACAGGCCTGAATAAGCTCCTCCTGAAGCTTGATTACCTCCTGCAACGCCTCTTGCCCAAACTTAAGGGCTCCCAGCACTATGTCCTCAGTCACCTCTTTGGCTGCTGCCTCCACCATTATCACTCCATCCCTGGTTCCTGCCACAACCAAATCCAGCCTGCTCTGATTAAGCTGAGTGAAAGTAGGATTCACCACATATTCATCATCTACATAACCAACGCGTACAGCAGCCACCGGGCCCCCGAACGGAATATCGGAGATCCCCACTGCGGCGGACGCTCCGCATATAGCCAGAATATCAGGAGGATTTTCCTGGTCTGCAGAGAGGACGGTTACGATAACCTGAACCTCATTGCGCAGAGTTTTTGGGAAAAGCGGCCGTATAGGTCTATCTGTAAGCCTGCTTGTTAGCACAGCTTCCTGGCCGGGCCTGCCTTCTCTTCTAAAAAAACTGCCCGGGATTTTTCCTGCCGCATAAAGCCTTTCCTCATAGTCCACCGTGAGCGGCAGGAAATCCTGACCTTCTCTAAGCTCAGTGCTGATGCACGCCGTAACCAAAACTACAGTCTCACCGTAAGTGACTGAGACTGCGCCGTTAGCCTGTCCGGCAAGCGCCCCTGTTTCGATGATTAGGGGCCTTCCCCCGATCATCCTTTGGAAAGAATATGTCGTCAAAGTACAACCTCCCTAAATATTGCCCCACGAGGAAAACTTTCCTACTTGCGGAGACCCAGTCTCGCTATCAACTGCCGATAACGCTTCACATCATTATTGCTAAGGTACGTCAAGAGACGCCGTCGTTGACCTACCAGCTTCAAGAGACCTCTTCGGGAATGATGGTCGTGCTCATGAGCCTTCAGGTGTTCGGTCAGCTCATTTATGCGCTCTGTGAGCAGGGCAATCTGCACCTCGGCTGAGCCGCTGTCCTTTTCATGAAGCTGATATTCGCGTACGGTAGCAACTTTCTTTTCTTTTTCTATCATATAATCACCCCGTTAATCCAATAAGTTAGTTATTATAACATAGCACATAAGCACTGTAAAATAGAATTAAAGCGAAGCTAAGGGCTATGCGCTACAAGATATATATTGAGAGGGTCAGCTTTGAGATAGACAAAATTATTTAATTTAATGCCAACTCCCTCTAAATTCACCGCGCTCGCCATTCGCCAGATTGCACGAAATTTTGATGATCCATGGTTTTCAGCGAACGTGTCAGATGGTTTGCCATTATAAATAAATTGCAACCTGCGAGAAAAGTAATGCTAATTAGTCCTGTTAGAACGCCTACAACAGCCTTTTCATACCTGTCCATATGTTTATCCACAAATCGTCTCTTGCCACAGATAAGAAGGCGGCCGATGGTGTCTTTGTCATTGAAGCTATACAGGAGCGGAAGAGACCGTCTCAGTCTCAGTCCACTCCTGTAAATTACTAACTAACGCTACAGTAAATATAAACAGAGTAGTATGGCCTGCTCTTAAGTAACGCGCTTGGTTACCATCTCTATAGACTGTGCCAGTATCCAGGCTCTGCGTTCTTTCATAAGCACATAAAGGGCCACGGCCTCATTGCACTCGGTGCAATTAGTTTCCGTAACTCCGTTAAAGTCATCTGAGCAGGTTGTCATCAACGTCCCGGTGGCACATACAGGACACCTTGCTATCAAGTGATGTCGATTTACGCAATCATAGCAGACCACCTTCGGCAATTTATCAGGGCTCATATTCATTTACCTCCTTAATATTCATTAATGCTTACAGATAATTGCAAAACGTAACCGAGAAAACATGGTACTGCAACCAACCTATAGACATAGCCTTGGCAGCCCGCGTCTGCAACGCCTTATTTTGAGGAAGCGTCTTCATCTGGGGTCGTCTTGCGGCTTGGTTTTCTCGGCTTAGTGCTTACGACCTCTACAGGCTCTGCCAGAAGCCAGGATCTGCGCTCTTTCATAACTACATAGA
>JAJYLC010000009.1 GCA_021787935.1 Chloroflexota bacterium
AACCCTACAGATAGTTTGGTTATAGTATTAGAGCCCGACCAAATACAGGTGCCCTGAATTTTCTTTACAAGTTTCACCAGGCTTGGTAGAATTTTTACACCCTAAGTTTTTCGTGAAGTTCCGTCCTTTCAGCCATTAGATTAGTAACATCGATATGAATCAATACCGCTTTTTCGGAGGGCGATAGTGTTGAGATTGCAGAAGCTTTTCGAGCCAACCAAAATCAGAAACATGACCCTGAAGAACCGCATAATTATGCCAGCAATGGATACAAACTTGGGCTCGCCGGACGGCTCAGTATCTCCAAAGATGCTAGGGTACTATGAAGAGAGAGCCAAAGGTGGTGCAAGCCTAATTATCGTGCAGACGACCTCCGTGGATTACCCTCGTGGGAAGACGACACCTTTTCAGATAAGCATTGACCATGATCGGTATCTTCCTGGTCTTTCACAATTAGCTCAGGCTATAAAGGGGAGCGGGGCTCGGGCCGCCATACAGCTTGAGGACGGAGGCGGGGTCACTCACTCCTCAATTACAGGCCAGCAGCCAGTCGGACCTTCAGCATCAATGTCACCGCTTGGTGAACCGATTAGAGAGCTTTCAACTACAGAAATAGCAGGACTTATAGAACGACATGCTCAAGCAGCAGCACGAGCGCAGAAAGCCGGATTTGACGCAGTAGAAATCCATGGAGGGCATGAACACTTGCTGTCCCAGTTTTTGTCCCCTTACTACAACCACCGTAGTGACCAATACGGTGGTGGCCTGGAAAATCGGGCTAGATTCCTACTTGAAGTGCTCCGCGCTTGTCGGTCACACTTAGGTTCAGATTACCCCCTTCTATGTCGAATAAATGGAGCCGAGTACGGTATCGATCCCAGTATTGATCTCGTTCAAACTGTGCAGATCGCCCAATGGGTCGAAGAAGCTGGCGTTGATGCCATTGATGTCACAGGGCACGGCTACGGCGTTCGATTTACAGCTTTGTGTCCGGGTATGCCTGGACTCCATCTAGCTGGTGCTGCCGAGATTAAGAGGAGTGTGAAGACCCCTGTCATCGCAGTGGGTCGGATCTACCCGGAGTTAGGGGAGTGGGCTCTGCGTGAAGGTGTGGCAGATATAATTGCCATGGGCAGAGCCCTCATTGCCGATCCATACCTACCAAATAAAGTTGCAGAGGGAAGACTTGAAGACATCGTACCTTGTATTGGCTGCTGGCAATGCCTTGAAGGTAGCATTCAATCTATAATCCAAGCTGTTGCCGAGCCCGGCAGCCCCACTGAAGGCAAGTTGACCTGTTCAGTCAACCCTGCTGCTGGAAGGGAACGTGAATACGTAATAAGCCCAGCCCCTATCTCAAAGCGCGTGGTGGTAGTCGGCGGTGGGCCTGCAGGGATGGAAGCAGCTCGGGTGGCTAGACTTAGAGGCCATGATGTGACGCTAATCGAGAGGGATTCCCATCTAGGGGGTCAGTTGAGAGCAGCTGCTGCGGCACCCCGTAAGGAATCGCTGTCCCTCCTAATAGACTATTTCCAGAGCCAGTTGGCTAAGTTAGGCGTTAGAGTAGAGCTGGGTAGAGAAGCTACCCTGGCTGAGCTCGTTACGGCTCAACCTGAGGAAGTAGTCTGGGCAGCAGGCGCAGCGCCGTCCGTACCCGACATTCCTGGCATAGACCGAGCCAAAGTTGTGTTTGCCACCGACGTATTGACCGGTAAATCATTTGCCGGAGACACAGTCGTAATTATCGGCGCTGAGACTGTTGGCTGCGAAACTGCCAACTTCCTAGCTGATAAGGGCGTAAAAGTCACCTTAGTCTGCAGAAAGCCACAGGCGCTTACCAAGGTAGGCCCTATTGTCCAGATGGAACTCCTTGAGGACCTGGCGGGAAAGGGAGTGCAAATAATTACCAGTGCAAAATACGAAGGATTCAATCGTGACGGGCTCACCATTAGGACAGAAGCGGGAGAGCTAAGAAATCTGGGGGCCGATACCTACGTGCTTGCCGCCGGTGCTCAACCAATCTCAAAGCTGATTCCCGCCCTTAGAAAGAAATTTAGACATGTTCATGCCATAGGTGATTGTCTGGAGCCCCGGCGCATCAGCGACGCCATAACCGATGGCTTTGAAATAGGGCGCAGCCTTTGAAATTTATAAGCATTAACGGAGGGTTAATATGAAGACCAAACCATCACCGCTCCCCTATCCCAGCAGTAAGGAGGAAGAGTTCCGCTGGGGCTTTGATATTTACCAGCCGGAAGGCACCCCGCTGGCCTGGGTCACGGACTGGTCGTGCCCGAACCCCGGCTGGGGTGTGACTCCCGAAAGGGCCATGGAAATCCTAGCATTCCAGGTAGGCGAAGACCTATCGAAGATTCCGATTGACGAATGGCTGGCTGCGCTGTCCATGCTCACGAAGATGACCTACCAGATCTTTTATAATACTCTGCAAGCTAACCTCGGCGTGGAGAAAGCAGCGGAGATTGCCCGGAATATAGGCCTGCCCGGCGGGCAAATGCAATGGTCGGCTCTGCAGAGTAGATTCGGCTCTCCCGTGCCCCTGGAAAAGATAATCTGGTATCAGGACTTCTTCCATATTCTCTCCGGACCCACAATGAGGCCTCACTCCTGGTGCGACGGGAAAAAGGCGGTGGTCTCGCGCACCCAGTGCACCAATAAGCCTCCCGAGGGCATGGATGACAACATACGTTACTGCCGGGCCTGCTGCGACGCCTCGCTCGAAGGCTACATGACCGCCGAGCCGGAGCTGCTTATGATAAGGGTTCCAACGGTGGGAGACACGGCGAAGGAACCTCGATGCATTCACCTCTTCACCTACGATAAGGAAGTAATAGAAAACCTCCCACAAAACCTTAAGCGAAGGATTCCACGGACTACCAGGAAAATGTTGGCAGACAAAGGTGTTCGACTGTGACCGACAAGCGCTCATTCAAGATAGCTATACGACGGACTGGATGATAGATTAACGATGGAGGCCATGAAATGACCACCCAGAGTATTGGGCAGATTTTCGACTTCACAGGTAAAGTGGCAGTAGTTACCGGCGGTGCCATGGGCATCGGTGAAGCCATCGTTTTGCGTCTCGCCGAAGCTGGTGCCAGCGTGATGATCGCCGACATTGACGCTGAGGCCGCGCGCCAGACAGCAGCAAGAATCAGCGCAGGGAGCAGCAAAGTGAAAGCTATTCGTGCTGACGTTTCTAGCCCCGCCGATGCCATAAAGGTGGCCCGTGCGACAGTTAAGGCCTTTGGCTCTCTCGATATCATAGTTAACAACGCCGGAGTCTATCCCTCATCGCCAGCTGTAGAGACTAGCGAAGAGATGTGGAACAGAATACTCAGCATAAACCTCAGCGGGGTGTTCTTCTATTCCCAGGCAGCTGCCAGAGAGATGATCAAATCCAAGCGTGGTGGTAAGATTATAAACCTAGCCGCTGTAGCTGCCCAGCATCCTATGATGGTGGACCAAGCGCACTACAGCGCCTCCAAGGGCGGAGTGGTATCGCTGACCAAAGCGCTGGCGCTGGAATTAGCCCCTCATAACATCTTTGTTAATGCGGTTGCTCCGGGCGCAATCATGACTCCAGGCGGAATAGCCCAAGCTGCTGCTCTTGAGGCCAAAGGCGAATCACTCGAAGAACACACCATGAGATTCTTGGCGCGTCTGCCCCTGGGCCGGGTGGGCGAGCCTGACGATGTAGCAAAGGTGGTGCTCTTTCTTGCCAGCGCAGCTTCCGATTATATTACAGGCACTGTAGTTACAGTGGATGGAGGATACCTCCTATCGTAGTTCGGCGATCTACGGCCAGAACTGTTTTCGGGCTTCTTTTCTCAGCTCGGCCCGGAAATCGGGGTGAGCGATAGCGATTAGCTCCTCAGCTCTCTCTCTGTGGCTTTTCCCGGCTAGGCTAGCTATGCCATACTCCGTGACCACGTAATCAGCGAATTGACGCGGTATAGTTACCAGGGAACCCTCAGCCAGATGGGAGACAATAGTAGAACTGCCGCCAAAGGCGAGAGAGCGCAACACGCTGATGGCCCGGCCGCCCTTCGCCATAAAAGTGCCTAAATGGAAATCAAGCTGTCCTCCTGGCCCGTTAATCATTCGCGGGCCGAACTGCGTCTCACACGTTATCTGCCCCGTTAAGTCAACCTGAAGCACACTGTTAATAGAAACCATATTCTCATTCTGTGCTATGACTGTAGGGTTGTGCACGTATTCAACATCGTACATCTCGATGAGGGGGTTATTGCTCATCCATTTATAGCCTTCCCAACCGGCCCCGTCCAGGGCTGCATAAACAGCTTTCCCGCGATGCAGGGTCTTTCTCTTGCCGGTGAATACGCCTTTCTTTATCAGTTCAGGCTGCCCCCAGGCCGACATCTCTGAGTGAATCCCCAGGTCTTCGTAGCCATCGAAGAGGCCCACCTTGGGCAGCCACGTGCTGGGACGGCCAGCGCCGATCTCAATACAGTCTCCATTCTTGATAATCTCTCTGACATATCCGGCTATTGTCTTTGCCTCAGGATACGGCTCATCCAGACCCAAGGAGCCGGAGAAGAAGTCAGGGCTCAACAAATCGATGAGTGGGCCCATAAGATTGTATGCACGCGCTGCGAATTCAGGTTCGTGTTTATTTGCCTTTGTAAGAGCCTCTATCCACTTTTGCTGCTTTTCTTTGTCCTTGACCGTTTGGATGATAAAATCTTTGATTTCCTTATTGCTCACCCGAGCGGTTGGCGCCTCGACAAAGTAGTCTATCTCCGATACATGAATTCGATTATTCCCATAGTAAGGATACACCATGTTGCTATCTACTTCGGCGATAACGATTTTGGCCCGTTCGGCATAGCTTTTCCTGTTCCATAGATGCGGCCCGAAACTGCAGAAGCCATGCTCATCCGGAGGAGAGACTGGCGTTATGCAGACGTCGATACCTCTCCTCTTCGGTCTTCTCTCCTCGTCACAGTACTTCATCCTGAGGGACATGAGAGACGGAATAAAGGAGATTACCTTCGCATCGTGTGCAGGACGACCCAGCCCTCCCAGGTAATGTATAGCGCCAACAGAGAAATTCTCCTGCCAGCCAAGTTGAAGCCACCCGGGGTCGATGGAGGGAGCGTTGATCTCAACATATACATCTCTCAGTTCCTCCTTGCGCCTGCCCAGAGCCAGAGGCACTTCTGTTGGATGTGGTGCAAAAGGCAAAACAACAAGGTCTCCTGACTTTACCGCCTTAGCAGCCTCGTCAGCAGACACTAGCTTTCTCTTGTAGTCTTCTTTCCAGTCCTTTCGATACTGCAGATACTCAGTAATATGTTCGAAGCTCATCGTTACCCCCAATTAGGTATTTAACCCCCGGGAAGACTCATTTAATCTTCTGCCACGACCTCAGCAGGAATCCTATGTCTCAGTATTTCTATTGCCCCATCCACCATCTCATCGATAATCTGTTTGGCGGTTTTTCTTTCCTTGAGCATCCCTGCTATCTGGCCTCCGAAACCGCTTATGTAGTCGCGCATTTTCGCTTTCCTCAAGCCCAAAGCAACCTCACTTATGAGCAGACTTTGGAGAGGCATAGGAAGTGTCTTTCCCTCTCCTTTCTCCCATGTTTCGATAAGCCTGTTATTGATCAAGCGTGCTGTCTTGCCCGTATATATTCTGGTCACACGCGTATCTTCCTCCGTAGCCGCTATTATCTTATCCTTCCAGTTATCGATCTCCCATTGCTCCAAACCATACGGGTCGACTCCTACATTGAAAATCCAATCTATGGGAGAATCGATGCAGGCCTCGTGGGCAAGAAGAAAAACGGTGCCCGCCCAGACTCCACAGGCGCCCAGTGCCAGGGAAGCAACAAGGCCTCTGCCATCGCCAACTCCCCCAGCGGCTACCACAGGCAGAGGTCTAACAGCATCTACTACTTGAGGGATTAGTGGAAGCGTGCCTATGCGACCCGTATGCCCTCCGGATTCATATCCCTGAGCCACAATGACATCCACCCCAGCCTCAGCCAGGCGGCAAGCGTTTCTAACATTGCCCACCAGTCCGATGACTTTCACGCCCTTAGCATGTGCTTGAGGTACTGCATATTCTGGATTGCCCAGCCCCGTTGCCAGGATCGGGACTCTTTCCTCCACTACCACATCAATCAATTTCTTCGCACCTGAAAGCAATTCAGACTCCACCTCAATGGGTGGAATTTCCACATCGGGTATGCCAATCTCGCTCTTAAGGTTATCGACGAAGGCTAATTGCTCCGCAGGCAGGAAGGCCCTCAGATCAGAAAGAGAGAACTTACCTGATATTGGCGGAAGGTCTAGATGCGGAATCAAGAGGTCAACGCCGAAAGGTTTGTTGGTGAGCTTCCTGGTCTTCTTAATCCAATCATGCAATTGGATAGGATTTAGTCCGGCTGCACCTAAGACGCCTAATCCGCCCGCATTTGACACCGCTGCGACAAGGGTAGGCCCGCAGACGCCCCCCATACCGGCCAGGATGATGGGATACTTAATACCCAATAAATCACACAATCGAGTACGAAGAGTCTTTGACTTCTTATGGCTCATTAGCTGTTCCCAATAGCCTGCGAGACCCGACTCAGTCTTGCCATTCTCTGGTGGCTATCCTTACCCCGCTTTCATCAGGTCTAAGGCTTGAATATATTCATCCATGGCACGCAGCGGGGAGAAGTCAACCACTCCGAACAACAGCCTGCACTGCCGCTGAGTGCGCCAGGCTCCTACCTTAGCCTCCCATTGCTTAAGAGCCG
Organism: Chloroflexota bacterium; assembly: GCA_021787935.1. Taxonomy (GTDB): domain Bacteria; phylum Chloroflexota; class Dehalococcoidia; order SZUA-161; family SZUA-161; genus JACWAE01. The sequence continues at coordinate 6,791 of JAJYLC010000009.1, forward strand.
GATCCTTCTGTGCAGCCTGACGGATAGCGCCGTATTCCGTGTTCGAGTTGCCTGTCGTCCAGATTTCAATAACCTCATTGCTATCCGCCTGCCCTGCCACTGTCCTGTAACAGCCTACCAGGTTCCTGCCCCATCTTTTGGCCATAGGTATCATTTCCTTCTCTACGGAGCTGATATATTCGCTCACTTTGTCCGGTAGCAACCTGGACTGAGAGAAGAGATATATGGTAGCCCTGTACTTATCATCGCGCTTGATCTTTGCCAGGTTGGGCGAGAACGGGGTGGGCTCAAGAATTCGTCTCACCCAGTCAGTCCGATACTGTACAGATTCCAGCTTCCAATTCTCCATCCAAAAATCCTTCTCATGGAGCTCCTGTATCCGGTCCAAAGTAGCCCAATCGTCGAGCTCCCAGAGAGCAAAATGTTCGTTATAACGAATTCCAATCACAAATAGCCCGACCAATCGCATACCTTTCTTCTCCACATCAGGCATGTAGTCGGTCTTTATTATCCCGTGTAACTCCCCTCCAAAACCTCCGTGGGGGATAATGGTCAGATTTTCCGCAAGATAAAGCATTGAATCCTCCTCATTGATCCCGGAGCTTAAAACTGTACCCCGTATCTTAGCATCTATTTCAGAAGCGACCACTCCGCCGGAACCCAGAATGTGTAGCTACACTCCGTACGCAACGACACTGCCTTTTCCGTCCACCTTTGAAAGGAACGGTCTCTGGCCCGCTCTTCGAGTATCTTGCCCCAGTGAGCCCAGTTCTTCAACGACCAGAAGCTCCGGATCTCATTAGGTTCGCCGCAGCCGGAGAACCAGCGGTAGCAGCCTGCCAGCTTCATGCCGCGTTTCTCTTCCATGGGCACCAATTCCTTTTCCATCGCCTCTAGATACTCATCTACTTTACCCGGCAATACCCTGGTAAGCTCCCAGTAATAAATTGAGTTCCCTACGAAATCACCCTTCTTCTGGCGCTCTTTTATTGTTGCCACAGTCGGGGAGAAAGAAACGCCCTCGACCCACTGGCTATGCCAGTTTTCGCGGTACTTCTCCGCCAGCCTCTGCCATGCCATTCCCTCCCTGTCAGTCAGAGCGTATGCGCCACAGGTATCGATACCCTCTACACCTGCGAGGTATTCCCATACAAATATAGCTTCATTATAATGGCCGAAACTTTTGAAAGCGCCCGCTACGGACACATACTTGGTCCACCCGGGCACACAGTACCTGCCGACTGCCCACACATATTCATCAACCATCCCCGGCTTGACAATAATAGGCTCGTGTAGGTAAATCATGGCTCCCATCCTCCTTTGCTACGGGGTAATCCTCAATACATCAGCCTTCGTATCTCGTAATATTCAGGACAAACTCAGCGTCTTTTCAAAAATTTCACCTCCTTACCTGTCGCCCTGGAATTGTGGTGAAAAACGAATGAGATAGTCGACTGATAAGAAAACTATCTCACGAAATGTACTTAGCCGAAATAGCGTTCTCCCATCAAGTAAGAGGACGGAAAATAGAGGGGCAAATTTACAATCTTTTATGGGAAGTACGTATTGCCCTGACTTATAACACTAACTGCTGGTGATGTCAAGGAAAGTTTGGCAAAACTGTTTACATACTGTAGGTGGAGATTCACAATTCTTCCAGGATAACCATCAGTCCGTCTTTAAGCATTCTCGCAAACCGTAATCTTTACACCCCCTATATAACTGTGATACCATGCGATTCACCATGAATGCCCTGGGAACCTCCACAAAAAATCGCACCGAGTATGCCTCGCTTACGCCAGGCATGCTGGGAACAGTACCTTTGCTCCTAGTATTACTGGCACTATTGCTGTTCCATGTCTTCCATATCGGTGGCATTTATAACCCATCCTGGCTATTTCAGCTACTTAACATAGGCCTGTTATCAGTGTCGTGTTTGCTTGCAGCTTACCTGGCGGTGTGGGCCTTTTCTGCGACGGGGCAGCCGCAACTTGCCTGGCTGGGCGGCGGGCTTTTCGTCTTCGGGCTGGCAAATCTCATGGCTGTGCTGGTAACTGATCCACAGAACTTGAATGTGACCGTGCACAACAGTAGCTCCTTACTTGCCTCGATATACTTTTTGATAGGGGCTCTCATAGCAGCAGGCTGGAGCCTCCCACCCGGAATGTCCAGGATAAGACTTTCGACCCCGGCTATCATATACATTACAGGTATGCTATTCGTGGTCTTGATGTTCGTATTCAGCTTGCAAAATGTTACACCTGTCTTCTTCGTGCCCGGTGAAGGTGGCACCTTGCTCAGACAAATAGTGCTGCGTAGCGCCACCGCGCTGTTCGCTATCTCCGGGCTTGTGTTGCTTGTCGTATATTTTCGGTCGCGGATGGTGTTTCTCTACTGGTTTTGCCTGGGCCTGTTGCTGGTTGCCGTGGGTCTGCTAATCGTAAGTTTTCAGAAGACCATAGGTGATCCCACAAACTGGCTCGGCAGAGGCGCCCAGTACATGGGTGGCATTTACTTCCTTATCGGCATCGCTACCACTCTACGAGAGACCGTATCCACAAGAATAGGTTTCACTAAACTGGCCAGCACTATATTTCCTGCTACAGCCCAGAGCTATCGACTTCTCGTCGACACGGCGACCGAGGCTATAATTGCCTTGAACCCCGAAGGCAGAATAGCGCTTTGGAACTCCTCCGCCGAGAAAATGTTCGGATATAGTACCAGAGAAGCTGTGGGCTCTTTTCTCGTCGATCTGGTGGTACTTGAAAGACATGCGCACGACGTTAGAGAATGGATGAGAGCAGCGAAAACAGAGCTGCCGCTAACTGCTAAGGAGTTGACACTGAAACGCAAGGATGGGCAGGAGATTCCTGTGGCAGTATCGCTCTCCGCTGGAATATCATACGGTGCGCAGGTGAAAGTTTTTGTGGCGAGAGATATCGCTGACCGTAAGCAGGCCGAAGAAGCCCTCAGGCGAAGCGAAGAAAAATACCGTGGCTTGTTTGATAATATGACGGAAGCCTTTGCGCTTTGGAAAATTGTGTTAGATGACAAGGGTAAACCTAACAATTACGCTATCTTAGAGATCAATGATGCCTGTGAGAAGCTTGTTGGTGTCCCTAAAGAGAAATTGATTGGTAAAACCATTTTTGAGATATATCCCAACGCAGATCCACAGTGGATGGAGAGATTTGGTGTAGTTGCACTTACCGGAGAAAGCGACCACTTGGAATATCACAGCCAGTTTCTGGATAAGTGGCTCGAACTACATGCTTTCTCTCTGCATGAAGGGTATTTCGCTACCGTCTTGAAAGACATTACCGGGCGCAAGAAAGTAGAACAGCTAAAGGACGAGTTCATCGGTATGGTGTCCCATGAGCTTCGCACCCCGCTGACAGTAGTAACTGGCGCCCTCTATACCTCCCTGAGCGAGGAGCTCCCGGCCGAGGAAAAACAACAGCTTATGTACGATGCTCTATGGGGCACAGAGATGCTGAACCAGATACTTGACAACCTGCTCGAACTGTCTCGAGCCCAGGCAAATCGTCTTACGCTTACCATCCAGCCGGTAAATATTTTAGAATGCGCTGCTGGCGTTGTGAACAGACTTCAGTATAAATCGGCCGGACACTGGTTTGAGATAAACGTACCACCAGAGCTGACTGTGCAGGCTGACCCGGTTCGGATAGAACTCATCCTTCGCAATCTGGTGGATAATGCCATCAAGTATTCGCCATCGGGAGGACAGGTTACAATCTTCGCTAAACGAGACGGCGAGAACATGGTTGCCGGGGTCAGTGACCAGGGTCCGGGGATACCGCTCGAAGCGCAAGAGAGGCTTTTTGTGCGTTTCCATCGATTGGAGCAATCGGTTCACTCCGGAGTTGAGGGTATTGGGCTAGGGCTTAGCGTTTGCCGTACCCTGGTAGAAGCTCACGGGGGTCGTATCTGGGTAGAATCACAGCCCGGCCAGGGCTCTACATTCTACTTCAGCGTTCCCATAGACGCCAAGCCTGATAGGGCTGGTAATTTGTTGTCAGGCTAATGGTGACCACTGCGCTTGGAAGGCGCAGTTTTCCTTAATTAGTGGCCACATATATCCGGTTGGTCTACGCTTGACAAATTTCCGGATTAATGCTAGAAACAAACCTAGTAGAGCAATTCCACATACAATTGCTTAATAGCCGCTACAAAATGCAGGTACAGCTTCGGTAATATAACCTCAGTCTTTAATAGTTTCTGACCATGGGGGAGGGAGGCTAAAGATGGCCACGGTTTCAGAGAAGAGGTTGACCCAAAAACTGGCAGACCAGTTCCGTTACAGAACAATAATGGGACAGCGCGACTACCGGGTCGAGGAGGAGGAAAGGCTGGGCAAGATAAGTCACATCCGGCGAACGCTGAAGCTTGATATCGAGCGCGCCCGCTATGTAACGCAAGCCTACAAGGAAAACGAGGGAGAGCCCATTGTTATTAGAAGGGCCAAAGCGATGGCCAATCATCTGGATAACATGACCATCTATATAGGCGAGCACGACCGGATTGCGGGCAACACCGCTATAACCCCCGACCATACGATAAGCTATCCCGAGCTGTACTGCCGGTGGGTAGACAAGGCTATCGATATGGGCTACAGAGAAATGCTTCCCGACGAACACAGGGCAGAGATGCATGAGATTAACAAGTACTGGATGAACAAGTCTATACATGGAACTGAGCGTTTTCTGGTGCAAGAGGAAGACAAGCCCTATTGGTCTTACATGAATCAAGGAGCGTTCATCTGGGTGCACGGCGCGCACTCCGGCCAGATGCCGAATTACCAGAAGATATTCAGGGTTGGTTTGAACGGCATACTCAAGGAGGCTCAGGACAAACTAAATGAAGTAAAGGCCAATAGAGAATTGATCCGCGATAATCCTAGAGATTTCCTGAAGAAGAAGGCTTTCCTGGAAGCTGTCATTATAAGCACCGAAGCAGCCATCAGGTGGTCGAAAAGGTATTCTGAATTGGCTCAGGCAATGGCTGCTGTGGAAGAAAGCGAGCAGAGGAAAAAGGAACTGGAGCAGATCGCTGAGGCCTGTAAGTGGGTCCCGGGCAACCCGCCTAGGACATTTTTCGAGACCCTGCAGTGCTGGTTCCTCATTATGCTGCTGGTCAGAGTACTCGATATCCAGACAGTTGGTATCGGCGACAGGGTTGATTATATCTGGTATCCATCCTACAAGAAGGACAAAGAGCGGGGACAAATAACCCCGGAGGAAGCTCAGGAGTTAATCGAGCATATCTGGCTGAAGCTTACCGAACTGACGGATTTCAATGCGCCCATAATGGCAAGCGGCGGTCATACCACCCCTAGATACATAACAATCGGTGGTCAGGATCATCTGGGACGGGACGCTACCAACGAGCTGACCTACATAATCATGGACAGCGTCAAGGCTTTGAAGCTGGTCGAGCCCATGATGGTAGTCAGACTCCACCGCAACACACCGGACGAGTTCCTTTACCGGTTCACAGATATCCTGAGACAGGATGCCGGTCACTACGGCATCTTCAACGATGAGTTCATGGTACCGTACCTGATGAGCAAGGGTTTTTCAGTGGAGGATGCCAGAAACTGGGCCGTCGAGGACTGCATGAGACATACGGTGGTGGGCAAGCCTATGGGGCACAGAGCCATCGCCGGTCCGGGCTTCATGCTTCCCAAGTGCCTGGAATATGCCCTGTATCAGGGAAAAGACTACAAATTTTTCGACGGTAAGCAGATAGGGGCTCCTACTCCTGATCCGCTGACGTTCACTTCCATTGACGATATGGTCAATGCTTATCTTGAGCAGGTGAGATTCTTCACTGAGAAGATAGTGATTTTCAGCAATATAACCGATGCTATCGAAGAGCAGTGGCTGCCACAGCCTTTTAACTCGGCCCTCCTTGACGGCTGTATTGAGAATGCCATGGACGTCAGAGAGCTTCATTACTGGCACAAGACCAATATCCAGCCCGTGGGACATACCACGGTGGTCAATGCGCTGGTAGCGATGAAGAAGCTGGTCTTCGAAGAAAAGAAAGCCACCATGGCGCAACTTTTGCAGGCTCTCAGGGATGACTGGGAAGGCCATGAGGAGCTGCGCAGCATGTTCCTGAACGCCCCAAAATTCGGCAATGATGACGATTACGTTGACCTTTTCGCCAGGGATATCCACATTAAAACCTGTCAGGTGATGCAGGGTTTCAAAACGATATACGGCCACAAGGTTACCTGCGATGGCAGCGGAGGCGCTAGCTATTTCCACTTCGCGGGGCTTACCGGAGCAACCCCGGACGGAAGGAAAGACCGCGGCCTGTTTAACGACGGCACTATCTCTCCGGAGATCGGCACCGACAAAAAAGGGCCGACCGCTGTGCTCAAATCTGTCTCCAAGATAGACCCTATGGTAACGTTCAACCACCTGTTCAATCAGAGGGTCATGCCTGAGTTCCTGGAAGGCGATAACAGGGCGAAGTTCGTGGCATACCTGAGGACCTTCGTTGACCTGGGGATTCACCACATCCAGTTCAATATCATCGACGACAAAATTCTGCGAGATGCCCAGGCTCATCCGGACAACCACCAGGACCTGATTGTCAGGGTCGCCGGTTTCAGCGCTTACTTTGTGGACATGAACAGCGAAGTGCAGGAACAGATTATCACCAGGACGAAACAAAGGATTGCCTGAGTAAATCACGCTGCGGCAAAGGCCTCAAGGGGAGGTTGGAAATGACTGTGGTGGATGAGAAAAGGTTAACCGAGAAGTTGGCAGACCAGGCGCGCTACAGGAGCGGGATGGGCGGGCAGCAGCGTGCCGGCCGCAGGCTCGACGAGCAGGAAATACGAAACCAGGTGAGTGACCTGCGTCCCGGCCTTAAGATTGATATCCAGCGCGCCCGCCTTGTCACACAGGCCTACAAGGAAAATGATGGCGAACCAATAGTAATTAGAAGAGCAAAAGCATTAGCCAATTTCCTTGACAATATGTCTTTGTATCTAGGTGAGCATGACCGCATAGTCGGTAATTCGTCGAGGACTCCGGACCACACTATCAGCTACCCTGAGCTGTACAGCCGCTGGCTCGATAAGGCCATCGACATGGGCTACAAAAGCATGTTGACGGACGAAGAAAGGGCCGAGATGCACGAGATCAACAAATACTGGCTGAACAAGTCTACGCAAGGTCTCGAGCGTTTCATTCTCGCCGATGAAGATAAACCCTACTGGTCGTATTTCAATCAAGGGGTATTTATCTGGGTGCATGGTTACCACGCCGGCCAGATGCCCAATTACGAGAAACTTTTCAAAATTGGCCTGAAGGGATTGCTGAAACAAGCCCAGGACAAGCTGGCAGAAATAAAAAGCGATAGAAGTCTTATCCGCGACAATCCCCGGGAATTCCTCAAGAAGAAAGCGTTCCTGGAAAGCGTCATAATATCACTAGAAGCAGGTATCAGGTGGAGCAAGAGATATGCCGAGCTCGCCCGAGCCATGGCTCGCGAAGCGAATTCGGAGAGACGAAAGGAGCTCGAACAAATCGCCGAGGCGTGTGAGTGGGTGCCCGAGAACCCGCCGCGGACATTTTTTGAAGCTCTGCAGTTCTGGTATTTCATTTTCCTCATCAACAGGGTTATCGACATGCAAACTGCCGGTATCGGCGACAGATTTGATTACCTCTTCTATCCTTTCTTCAAGAAAGATAAGGATGAGGGCAGGATAACCCGGGAAGACGCGCAGGAGCTGCTGGAACACGTCTGGATCAAACTTACCGAGCATCCCGACCTGAATCCACCGATTATGGCCAGCGCTTCCAAGGCTACCCTGCGCTATCTGACTATCGGCGGACAGGACAGCCTGGGGAAAGACGTAACCAACGAGTTGACCTACATACTCATGGACAGCGTCAAGTCCCTGAAGTTAACTGAACCGATGATATGCGTGAGACTTCACCGCAATACCCCGGACGAATTCCTTTACCGGTTCACGGACGTTCTGAGGCAGGATGCCGGTCACTACGGCATCTTCAACGATGAGTACATGGTGCCGTATCTGATGAGTAAAGGCATACCGCCCCAAGATGCGCGGAACTGGGCAGTTGAGGACTGCCTGAGACACACCGTAGTCGGCAAGCCCATGAGTCACCGTGCGATCTCGGGCATGGGATTCGCCTTGCCCAAGTGCATGGAGTACGCCCTGAATCAAGGAAGAGACTACAAATTTTTTGAGGGGAAACAAATAGGCTACCCGACCCCCGATCCGCTTACCTTTACCTCAATCGAAGACGCCATCCGGGCATACCTGAAGCAGGTAAAGTTCTTCTCCGAAAAAGTAGTAATGTTGGCGAACATAACAGATGCCCTCGAAGAGCAGTGGCTGCCCCAGCCTTTTAACTCGGCTATGCTAGACGGCTGCATTCAAAATGCCACCGATCTCCGGGAATTGCACTACTGGCATAAGACTAATATGCAGCCCGTCGGCCAGACAACGGTAGTGAACTCGCTGGTAGCTATGAAGAAGCTGGTCTTTGAAGATAAAATAGCCACCATGGCGGAGCTTCTGCAGGCTCTCAGGGACAACTGGGAAGGCCATGAAGAGCTACGGCGGAAATTCCTCGATGCTCCTAAATTCGGCAACGACGATGACTATGTCGACCTTTTCGCCAGGAATGTCCATATCAGAACGTGCCAGACAATGCATGCGTTTAAGACGATATACGGGCATAACGTAACCTGTGACGGGAGTGGCAGTGTAAGCTATTTCAACTTCAGCGGCTTCACAGGCGCTACACCGGACGGCAGACAGGACCGTGACCTGTTCAACGATGGCACCATCTCTCCATTGCCCGGCACCGATAAGAAAGGGCCGACCGCTGTGCTCAAATCGGTTGCCAAGGTGGAGCCTTTGCTGACCTTCAATCACCTGTTTAACCAGAGGTGGACGCCTGAGTCCCTGGAAGGCGATAACAGATCCAAGTTCGTGGGATACCTCAGGACATTCGTCGACCTGGGCATCCACCACATTCAGGGGAACGTGATTCACGACAAGGTGCTCTATGACGCTCAGAAGCACCCTGAAGATCATCAGGACCTGATAGTCAGGATAGCCGGGTTCAGTGCCTATTTCATCGACTTGCACAAAGAGGTGCAGGACCAGCTGATCTCCAGGACGAAGCAGAAGCTCTCCTAGTTGCACAGCAATCCCGTTCATGGTTCGACAATCCTTCGGCAAGCTCAGGACAGGGCTCGCCACGAACGGCAAAAAGTCTGTTTTCGCAGAAAGATGTCAGAGCTCGACAGGCAAAGCAAAGCTTGAGACGAAAGGGGATGAAGGAGAAAGGTAAAAATATGGTATTTTTGCCTCCGTACAGGGTACTGGATTTGACCGATGAGAAAGGCGTTTATTGCGGCAAGCTTCTCGGCGATTTGGGTGCTGAAGTAATCAAAGTCGAACCTCCCGGAGGAGACAGAACCAGATATCGCGGGCCCTTCTACCACAACGAGCCTCATCCCGAGAAGAGCCTGTATTTCCTCTACTACAACACCAGCAAAGGCTCAATTACTCTCAATCTGGAACATGCAGACGGACGCGCTATCTTCAAGAAACTGGTGAAGTCTGCTGATGCACTCCTAGAGAGCTACCCCGTCGGGCACCTCGCCAGTATCGGACTTGATTACAAATCGCTTCGAAAAGTCAATCCCGGCCTCGTAATGGCGGCTATAACCCCGTTTGGTCAGACAGGGCCACACAAGGACTACAAAGCCTCAGACCTCATAGTGATGGGCATGAGCGGATACATGCAGCTCACCGGCGACCCCTATGGAGTGCCCGTCAGATTCGGAGATGAGCAGTCTCATTTTGCCCCTTCGCAGTACGCAGCCGTAGCCGTAACGGCTGCTCTTTATCACAGAGATGCGAACTCCGGAAAAGGCCAGTACATAGACATCTCCATGCAGGAGAGCCTGAATACCTATTGCTGCACCATTGTTCAAGAAGCCGGCTGGACAGTGACAGGTCAGAATATCATCAGGCAGGGCGCCACCAGTCCCTGGAATTTCCCCAGCGGTCTTTACTCCTGCAAGGACGGATGGATCGGGATGTACGTGGTGACGGCTGAACACTGGGATGCTTTGGCGCAGTGGATATACGAGGTCACAGGTAACGAAGAAATCCTTGAGGAGAAGTATAGAGGCGGTCTGCTGGTGCGCAACCCCTATATAGACGTGTTAGAGGCTATATTCCTGGATTTCACCGGCTATCTCACAGCGCAGGAGCTGTTCTATGAAGGACAGAGACGCGGCATCGCCACATTGCCGGTCAATAGCGTTGCCGACCTTATCGCCGATAAGCAGTTGGCTGCACGTGACTTCTGGGTGGAACTAGACCATCCCGTCGTGGGGCGGTTGAAGTACCCCCGGGGAAGCATGTACGGAGAAGATATAGCGCCGCCGCGAAAAGCTGCGCCTCTGCTGGGCCAAGACAACCGGAGAATCTATTGTGACGAGTTGGGATATACCGCCGATGAGCTGGATGTCCTGCGCACGGCAGGCATCATCTGACCGAGGTGTGATGTGCCGAAAAAAGCCGCTAAGAAAGGAATCCTCGACGGCGTCAGGATTGTCGAAATAGCCTTCTACGTTGCTGTACCCACTGCCGGTCGTGTTCTGGCCGCCCTAGGCGCCGAAGTGATTACCGTGCAGAGCATTAACGCATTGGAACAAACATGGCTCGCTCCCCCCTACGCGCCGGGTCTACTTATGCGGAACGTCCTGCTGGGCAAGCGTAGCCTGAGCCTCAACCTCGAGGACCCCAGGGGCCAGGAGATTTTAAGAAAACTGCTCAACAAGAGCGACGTATTCATGACCAACATGCGCCGCGACAGCCTCGCTAAACGTGGTATCGACTTCGACCAATTGAGAAAGGTGAAACAGGACCTCATCGTATTGTGGCAGACAGCCTTCGGCTCATCTGGGCCCCACAGCGATCACAAAGCATACGGTATGCTTGTCCAGTACAGCTCTGGGGTAACATTGATGAGCGGCTCGCCCGAAAGGCCTGCCGTAACCGACCCTCCTTATTGCGACCTTCATACCGGGATGTTTTGCGCGCTGGCGATACTGGGCGCTCTACACAAACGCCGCCGCACAGGTGAAGGCAGCCTCATCGAGTGCGTTCTGAACGACGCCGGAGTGCTGACTGTCGGTCCCGCTCTCCTGAACTATCAGGCAAATGGCACATTGCCCATCCGTATGGAAAACAAGGACCCCTATGCTGCCCCCCACGGTGCCTACCCGTGTAAAGGCTACGACCGCTGGTGTACCATCGCCGTTTTCACCGATAGCGAATGGGCGAGTTTCTGCCAAGTGCTGGGCAACCCGGCATGGACAAAGCGAACTGAATTCCAGACCCTGGCTGATAGGCTCAGAAATGTCGACGAGCTGGACCGCCTGGTCGCAGAGTGGACCATCAGCTCTGAAGCCGCCGAAGTCATGGAGAGAATGCAGCAGGCAGGAGTTCCGGCGGGAATCGTTGCCCAGGGCCAGGACTTGTGCAATAGCGAACATCTCAAAAGCCGGGGATACTATAAAGACGTAAAATACATCACGCCCGAGTTTGGAAAGCCCGGACCTGAGTGGGCAGAGGCCGGGCCCACGATCTGCATTTCCGACCCTATCCATTTCTCCGAGACCACCTGCCGCTTTGCCGGCATGCCTAAAATCGGTCAGGATACTGAGTACGTGTGCGGTAAACTGCTCGGCATGCCTCATGGTGAGATTGAGGCACTGACCAAACAAGGAGTGCTGGTCTAGTTAAAGACGAATTGGAGCAGAAGATGGATTTCAGTTTTACGCCGGAGCAGGAGCGACTTCGCTATCAAGTTCGAGAGTTCCTGCAGAAAGAGGTCACCGAGCAAAGCAAGCTGGATTTTAAGTTCGACCAGCCGTACAGCCCGGATACCTGGAAGCTGCTGCACAAATTGGGGGAGAGGGGCTGGCTCTGCCCGCTTTATCCTAAAGAGTGGGGCGGCATGGCCGCATCGCCTCTGGACAACTACGTCATCCAGGATGAGCTGGCCTATGCCTTCGCTCCCGCACCGTGTGCGCTGATCGGGGCTATGGTTGTGGGTCCTACGCTCCTGATATACGGCAATGAAGAGCAGAAGAAGAAATACCTGCCCAGGATAGCCCACGGCGAAATCGAGTTCTCTATGGGCTACACCGAGCCTGGCTCAGGCTCAGACCTCGCTTCACTGGCGCTTAAGGCAGAGGACAAGGGCGACTATTATCTGCTCAACGGCCAGAAGATGTTCAGCACCAAGGCTGACTTCGCAGACTATGGCTGGATTGCAGTTAGGACTGATTCTGAGAATCCTAAGAAGCACAAAGGTATATCGCTCCTCATTATAGACTTCAAAAATACTCCCGGGGTCACTGTACGCCCTATCCGTGACATGGCCGGTTACCATTCGAACGAGGTTTTCTACGACGATGTCCGCGTCCCTAAGGAGAACCTGGTAGGCGACCTGAACCAGGGGTTCTACATCATAGGGGCCGCGCTTCTTTTCGAACGAGCTGTCACCATCAGTGGGTTCCATAGGCCATTGGAGCTTCTCATAGATTATGTAAAGTCTACCAAACGCAGCGGTAAACCTCTGTCTGCTAACCCGCTCATCAGGCGTAAACTCGCCGAGATGGAGATGAAGTTCGCCGTGACCAGAGTGCTGTCTTACCGTCTCTCCTGGATGCAGGTGCATAAGATGTTCACCCTGACCGAGACAGCCATAACCAAGATACTGAGCACCGAGACTGTATACGACCTCGCTCAGACAGGCATGCAGATACTGGGGCACCACGGGGAGCTGTCCAGCGGCTCGAAATGGGCCGAGCTTCACGGTTGGTTTGCGCACATGTACCAGGAGTCCCCGCACTACAAGATCGCCGGCGGCACCTCAGAGATCCAGAGACAGATTATCGCCACCCGAACCCTGGGCCTCCCGCGGGGATAGCTTTCGCCTCCGCTATACAGGCCGAGTATTAGCACATCTCCGTACTGTCCCTATCATATGTCATTGCGAGCCTAGCGAAGCAATCTCTCGTACTCGCCGGTATAAAAAATCGCCCCCTCAGCGTTGCAAGCATTGGCAGCAATGGTACAATTGATTTAGGACATGCCTGCAATGGAAACCAAAGCGCAGACATACAAAGCGTACAGCTATAGATGGGTCATCCTGGCTGTATTCATGTACATAGCCGCCCTGACCCAGTTGTACTGGCTGAACTTCTCGGCTATAGACACCTATGTCGAAGACAATTTACATATCTCTGCATTCAGCGTCAGCCTGTTAACGCTGGTCTTCCCTCTGGTGTACGTTCTGCTTTCCCTGCCTTCAGGCATGATTATCGATAAGAAGGGGTTCAAGTACAGCATAGGCATAGGTGCCATTTTCACCGGCGTCTTCAGCATCATCCGCATAATCAATCCCTACTCATATCCCTTTCTTCTGATGTCACAGATAGGGATTTCCGTAGGCCAGCCCTTCATCTTGAATGGGATCACCAAGCTTGTGGTAACCTGGTTTCCGCAGAAAGAAGAGGCCACCGCAGTAGGGCTGGGCTCTCTAGCGTTGTTCATCGGCATGGTCATCAGCCTGGGAGCAACTCCTGTCCTGGTAGACTCCCTCGGGCTTAGAGCTATGCTGTTGGTCTACGGCATCATAGGAATCGCGGGCATGCTGCTGTTCTATTTGCTGGTCAGGGATAAGCCTCCCACACCTGCCAGAGAGCTAAAAGAAGAAGAGAAAATCTCCATCCGGGAAGGCATGAAAAGCATCCTGAGGATCAGAGACTTTGTAATCCTGGGATTCGTAGCTTTAATCGGCATCGGGGTCTTCAACGGGCTGGCCACCTGGTTGGAGAAAATATTGAACGAACTGCATGGCATCTCCATGGTCGATGCCGGCAGCATATCTTCGGTGTTAGTCTTCAGCGGCATGCTCGGCTGCATTATCATTCCCATAATCTCAGATAGAATCAAAAAAAGAAAGCCCTTTCTTGTCCTGGCGTCTTTAGTAGGGGCTGTATGTGTCGTTGTCCTTATGTTTGGCAGCGGCTATGCAGTCAACCTGGGCAATGGCATAGTGCTGGGCTTCTTCCTGCTGTCGGCCCTGCCCATCATGCTCACCATGTCCATCGAGATCACAGGTGAAAAATACGCAGGAATCTCCGTAGCCTATCTACAGCTTCTGGGCAACGGGGCAGCCGTAGCCATCGTACCCATAATGGAGGTTTTACACGGCGTAAGAGGCACGTATTATTTACCTCTTGTTTTCATAGCAGTATTACTTGCTATCGCCATAGTGATGGCCGTTCGAATCAGAGAAACAGGTAAAACCGCCCTGGCCCCAGGGTAAGACTAGCATGGGTTACATCCCATTCCCCCCACCGGAATTTTCTGAGATTCTTCCTTGACTCTTCACACATTCCACATACTCTGTTCATGCAGAACTCATGTACAACCATTAGAATGCCAGAAAAGCTATGCTACACTCCGCCCTGTGGTAATTCATGCTGCCAGACTTGCGAAGTTGGCTTACCTGAAATCTCCATAAGTTGACTGTTTTTCTACAGGGTTAGACCCCGGCGGAAAAGTTTCGCCTTTCTGGATAGGGATAGTTTTAAGGAGAGAGTACCTTGAACGGAAGTTGGGCAAGTTTCCCGGCTGATTTAGTTGCCGCAATTTTTGCAGCAGCCCTTGCTTTCACGGCAGGCCTTGTGTACCCAGCTATCCCAAAGTCACGTCAAGCACTTCACGTGCGACATTTCTGGGGCAAAGGGGCGCTTGAGCAGGACTTCACGATATCTTACGGCGCCTTCCTGGATTCCCGACTTCTGGAACCTCTCCCCCCAAAACTCAGGTATGTGAAAAATTATCATGATGGAAGGCGAGTACAATTTGTCGGACCATGGGAACTGGTAGCTGCGCTCGCGGAGTTACGCTCGGCATCGTATATTCTCAATGCGCTAAGCAAACACAGGAAAGAACCGATCAGCGTTGTAGTTGATGAAGACGCCTTTAAGAATATGAGCCGAACAGTTATATCACTGGGTAGTTCCTTGAGTAACGAGATTACTGACCTCATAATGCGTGAGCCAAACAATGCTTTCTTCGAGTTTGTCCATGATGCCGAAACTACTTATATAAAAGATAAAAGAACGGGCAGGGCTTTCAGAGGTTTCGAAGAGCCGGTGAAAAAGGACGTGGGTATTGTCCTCAAGATTGAGAACCTGAGATTTCCCGGTCACTTCTTTTTCGTCTGTGCTGGCTTAGGTGAATGGGGGACCTCCGGCGCTTCCTGGTATCTGGCTAACAAGTGGCGTGACCTGGACAGAGAATTTAAAGGTGGCTTTGGCCTTGTGATTGAAGTTGCCTGGGGATGTGACCAGAGCGCTCACAGAATCTTCCCGCTTCCACCTGAGAAGGGTACAATATTCAAAAGAGGCTATGCTCGATTGCGGAATCTATCTAATTTATTCCTCAAAGGGACCCCAGCCGAGAACTAGATTAAGAGAGAAACCCCATGAGCATCCGTCGCCACTGGAGTGGCGACGCTACAGATTCCCGCGATTTCAGGTCGCTCCAGAATCCATCATCCTATTGCAATCAGCAGCACTAAGGCTAAGATGTCATCTCCTTCAGGGTAGCCTGGAGCACCTGCTCCAGGGAGACAGGTCGGAGCACGTGTAGGGTGGGTGGAGTCCTTCTTAGGAAGGACGAAACCCACCGATTCACTAACGCGGCGGGGCAATTAAAAACGTAAATACTGCGTCATCAGGCATTAACCTTGGAGCAATTCTTTGGGCGTCTTTTTCGGGCTTTTAAGCAAATATCTAAGTCAAGCACATCTGCAACCTTGAAAAATGTGTTAAGCGTAGTATTGTAATCGCCCTTTTCCAATCTGCTTATGGCGGGTTGCTTGGTGCCGATAATCCTGGCAACTTGTGTCTGGCTGATTTTCAATTGGTTTCTGCGTTTTATCAGACTTCGTATTATGTCATACTTAGGCTCCAGAGCCTCATATTCCTCACGAATACCCGGCCTCTTGAGTAATTCTGCCTCGAAATCTTCATACCTTGTAGCTTTCTTTGGTGTCATTTATTGCCTTTATACTTAAGTTACATTGATATAATATAACATATATGTTATATTGTCAATACCCCAATTTATAATCGTTTAGCCTCTTAATGGCCAGCAGTTTGTCACCCTCCGATGTCTTGTCTTCCTTTTTCAGAATAGCATGTAACAATATAAACCTGCGCCCTGTATAGGCAAAGAAGAAAATACGATATATATCTGAGCCATGTTTAATTCTTAGTTCTCTGAGACCAGACTTATCTATTTTTCTTACATAGGGCATACCAAGTGCGATATCGAACTGCCTCAACAGCTTTAATACATGCAAGATTTCCGCTATTGCTCCATCGGGTTGCTCCAAAATGAAGTCTTTTACTGGTTCATTTCCCTGTTTGTCCTGATAAAAGACAACTTCCCAAACCATGACGGCAATTATAGCATGCTATTAATCCGATGAAACACTCCCTACCTAATAACCACCGATGACCTACTGTTGACATACCTGGCTGCCCAGAAGCATAATGGCCTTGCAGGTAACAGTGTAAGTATATGGCTAAATACATCATAGCCCACGATGTAGGCACCAGCGGGAACAAGGCTGTACTCGTAGATACCGAAGGGCATGTCCACGGCAAATGCTTCGAGCCCTACCGGGTCTGCTATCCCAGGCCCGACTGGGCCGAGCAGGAGCCCGAGGACTGGTGGAAAGCCGTCACACACACCACCAGGCTCCTCCTGGAACAGACAGGCGCACCGCCCGCCGATGTGCTGTGCATCACGTTCGGCGCGCAACTGCTGGGCGTCGTCCCAATGGATTCAAAGACCGGACCCCTCAGGCCTGCCATAATCTGGCTGGACAACCGGGCCTGCAATCAAGCTAACCGCGTCATGAGAAAGTTCATCGGCCCTCGCCTTTTCGCTCTCATCGCCGGCACTGCCCTCTGCGGCAAGGACGGCATACCCAAACTGCTCTGGCTCAAGGAGAAAGAGCCCGATATCTACAAAAAGATGAGTTGCTTCCTCGACGTCGGAGGCTACCTCATCTACCGGTGCACCGGCAACATAGTCATGGAGTGGACCGGCGCCTCGGTGTTCGGACTGGACCTCAAGAAAAAGAAATGGCTCAGCAGCATTTTCCGCTACGTGGGACTCGACCCGGCGAAATTTCCGCCCTTGGTGAAACCCATTGATAAGGTAGGTACGCTGTCGAAGGAAGCAGCGAGCGAATGCGGCCTGCTGGGGGGCACGCCTGTCATCGCAGGCGCAGGAGACGCCCCCTGCGCCGCCGTGGGCTCGGGCGCAGTGGGTGAAGGAGATGGGCACGTCTATCTCGGCACATCTAGCTGGGTGGGCGTGGTCACCGAGCGCACCGTAAAAGGCAAGTGCGGCGCAGCCTCGATCCATTCGGCAGACCCAGGTAAGGCGTTTTTGTTTGCCGAGAGCGAGACCGCAGGGGCCTGCATTCAATGGATGGCCGAGCAGTTGTACAGTAATCCAGGCTCTAACATCGGCGATGTGTACGCCCTGATGGGCGAGAAAGCCGCGCAAATACCGCCCGGCTCCGGCCATCTCATTTTCACACCCTGGATGTACGGAGAGAGAGCACCTATCAGCGACTGCAACGTACGCTCTAGCTTCCTGAACTTGAGTGCCGAGCATACCCGCGACCACCTGCTCCGCGCCGTTTACGAGGGGATAGCCTATAATATCAGGTGGATAGTGGAAATCATCGAAAAGGAGTACAAATTCCCGCTTCCTCATCTAAGAGTAATCGGAGGAGGAGCTAAAGCTGCACCGCTGATGCAGATTCTGGCAGACGTCACCCAGAGGAAAGCTGAGACTGTGCGCTACCCGCAGGAAGCGGGGGCGGTAGGGGCGGCCATGGTAGCGGCGGTGGGCCTGGGGATTTATCCCAGCTTCGAGGCCCTGAAAAAGGTGGTCAGTGCGGACAAGGCATTCGAGCCCCGGAAAGAGAACCGAGAAATCTATGATTCTCTCTATGGGACTTACCACGAAGCGTACCGCAGCCTGCGCGGTTTCTATAAAAGGCTCAACGAGCGGAGAGCTGTTCAACAACGTTCCTGTGAGGAGGTGCCTGGGTGAATACCGAAGAAATCCTGAGCTTGCCGGTAGCGTTGCCCGATGGGGTGGACTACGATGATTATCTTATTGCCACCTACCTAGCTTCTTTCGCAGCGGTATGGCCGATTCCCGTGCTGGCCGAGGCGCTTGCCATCGAGCAGAGCACGGGCACGTGGGTCGCTGTACCCGGCGAGACGCCCGAGGTACGCTGCCAGCATGTAGCCAAGGTAATTGGTGTGTATGAGGCGCCCGATTATGAGTTCGAGGTGCCCCAGTCTCTGGAAACGAGGAACTGGATTATCCAGGTCGCCTACCCTGAAGTCAACATCGGTGAGCAGCTACCCATGCTGCTGACCACTGTGGTGGGCAACATTTCGATGGGCGGGAATATCAAACTGCTGGACGTACGCTTCCCCAAGAAATTCGTCGCCGGCTTCAAAGGCCCCAAGTTCGGCATCGCAGGCATCAGGAAACTCCTGAAAATCCCCAAACGGCCCCTGCTCAACAATATGATTAAGCCCTGCACAGGTTATACATTGGAGGTTGGCGCTGAATTGTTCCGCAAAGCTGCCCTGGGCGGCTGCGATATCATAAAGGACGATGAGCTGATAGCCGATGCCTCGTTCAACTCCATAAAAGGGCGTGTCAAGCGCTACATGGAGATAGAGAAACAGGTCTACGAGGAGACAGGGGAGCACACCCTGTACACTGTGAATATAACAGATAAGATACCGAAGGTGTTTCAGAACGCCAAACGCGCTGTGGAGCTAGGCTGCAATGCCCTTATGATAAACTATCTCGCAGTGGGACTGCCGGTGATGCAGGCGCTGGCAGAGGACCCCAAAATAAATGTCCCCATCCTGGCGCACATGGATGTCGCTGGCGCCCTGTATATGTCGCCGCTGCACGGAGTAAGCTCCCATCTGGTACTGGGCAAGCTGCCGCGTTTAGCCGGCGCCGATGTCGTGGTCATCCCGGCCCCCTATGGCAAAGCGCCGGTCATACCTGATAAGTTCCGCAACGTTGCCAAGAACCTGACATTCCCTCTGTACCATCTCAAGCCGACCTTCCCCATGCCTTCCGGCGGAATCACGCCGTCCATGGTGACGCAGGTCATCACCGACCTGGGAACCGACATCGTAATCGGCTCGGGAGGCGGCATTCACGCCCATCCTCAGGGGCCTATCGCTGGCGGGAAAGCATTCCGTCAGGCCATTGATGCCGTAATGCAGGGCATTCCCCTTGAGGAGTATGCTAAAGACCATGCAGAGCTTGATATTGCACTCAAAGAGTGGAGCGACCCGTTCGGCAAAGGAGTCGCCGCCCGATAAGGAAAGGAGAAGGAAATGTCCAGGGTTACAGTCTTAGGAGGCTCGGGAGCAGTCGGCAGCGTTGCCGCAGAGATCCTAGCTTCCAGCGGATTTTTCTCCGAAATAGTTCTCGCCGACGCCCGACTGGAACTGGCAAAGAAGCTGGCTCAGAGGCTCGAAATAAAGAAAGCCTCAGCTATTAAATTCGATGCGTCAGACCCACAGAGCATTAAGAAGGCAGTCGCCGGTTCAGACGTTGTCCTGAACTGTGTCGGCCCGTTCTATAAGTACGGCCCCGCCATCTTAAAGGCGGTTATAGAGGCCAAAATCAACTACGTCGATATCTGCGACGATTTCGATGCCACGGAAAAGATGCTGGGCATGGATAAGGCCGCCAAAAAGGCAGGCGTCTCAGCCCTGATCGGGATGGGAAGCTCTCCGGGCATCGCCAACGTGCTGGTCAGGTTCTGCGCCGATTCTCTGCTCGACCTCGTGGAAGCGGTTGATATATATCACGCTCACGGCGGCGAGAAGATAGAAGGCCCCGCCGTGGTCAAACACAGGATACATTCCATGAAAGCAGACGTGCCCATGTTCCTCAAGGGAAAATTCACCACCGTCAGGCTCTTTGAGAAGAGCGGAAAGGCGCTGGAGGAAGAGATCGAGTTCAGAGACGTAGGCACGTACAGCGTTTATGCCTATCCGCATCCTGAGACTATAACCCTGCCCTGCTACCTGAAGGGAGTGAAGCGGGTAACCAATCTGGGGCTGGTGCTGCCGCCGGCCTACGCAGAGCTGATAAAAGGAATGGTGAGGCTGGGCGTGACCGATGAAGAACCGATTGAGGTGCAAAGTCATTGCGTTATCCCTCTGGAATTTGCGGTTGCCTTTATACTCTCCAGGCGGAAGAATCTGATGAAAGAAGCCGGCCTCGCCGGCCCCATGGGCTGTCTCAAGATAGTGGTGAAAGGCTCCAAGGACGGCAAAAAGAGCACCTACATTTTTTCCATGTCCTCGAAGAGGCAGGGGATGGGCGAGGGCACAGGCATTCCCGCAGCGCTGGGGGCGATGCTGATGGGGACAGGCAGAATAACAGAGAAGGGCGTCCTGCCGCCCGAGGCGTGTATCGAGCCGATGGAAGTGCTGGAGCTGGCGCGCACCAAAATTAGCGCAGGCGGAGGCAAAGGCTTTCCCATCGTAATTGAGCACATAGACAGCTACGGTAGATCAAAGACCGTAGACCTTTTCAAATAGTGCACCCGGCGTGAGTTGCAACCTGGGGGTCTTTTGGCTATAATCAAGCAAAATGCCTGACAGTTTATAGGATGTAGACACTTTAAAAGGACCTCTCGTTCTGTGCGGGCGGGAGGTCTTGCTTTCGAATTCTAACAGAGGATTTAAAGTGGCTGATAAAGAAACTAAAGACGCCGGGAAGCTGGAGCGACTGGAGGTCATGCGTCACTCGGCATCTCACATAATGGCCGAAGCGGTATCTTCACTTTTCCCCGATGTTAAATTCGGTATCGGCCCGGCCACCGCCGATGGCTTCTATTACGATTTCCAACTGCCCCGCACCCTAACGCCCGATGACCTGAGCGCTATAGAGGCTAAGATGCAAAAGATCATAGCTGAGGACCTCCCCTTCATTCGAGAAGAAGTGGACAAGAAGACAGCCCGAAGTATGTTCAGCGCTCAGCCGTACAAGCTCGAAATCATTGACGAACTGCCCGATAAGACGGTGACAATCTACCGCCAGGGTTCTTTCACAGACCTGTGCCGGGGCCCTCATGTGGCTTCCACCAGGCAAATTAAAGCGATAAAGCTGCTCAGTATCGCTGGTGCCTACTGGAGAGGCGACGAGCACCGCCCCATGCTGCAGCGCATCTACGGCACAGCTTTCGAGACTAAAGAGGAACTGGAGAAATACATCAACAAGCTCGCCGAGGCAGCCAAGCGAGACCACAGGAAGCTGGGCAAAGCGCTCGACCTGTTTAGCCTTCATGAAGAGGCCGGTGCGGGCCTGGTCTACTGGCATCCCAAAGGTGCTCTGATACGCCACATAATCGAGGATTTCTGGAAGAAAGAGCATTTCAAGAGAGGCTACGACCTTTTATATACCCCTCACATCGCCAGGGTCGAACTCTGGAAAACAAGCGGCCACTGGGAATTCTATCGGGACGCCATGTACACACCTATGGAGATGGAGGAGCAAGAGTTCTTAATTAAGCCTATGAACTGCCCCGGCCATATCCTGATATATAAGACGCAGCTTCGCAGCTACCGCCAACTGCCGCTGCGCTGGGCAGAGCTGGGCACCGTATATCGTTGGGAGAGATCCGGCGTGCTACACGGCCTGACCCGCGTGCGTGGCTTCACACAGGATGATGCACACATCTTCTGTCGCCCTGACCAACTCGAGGACGAAGTAGTCGGCGTAGTAGATTTTGCCCGCTTCATGCTCAAGACATTTGGCTTCGAGGAGTACGAAGTCAAATTATCAACCCGCCCGGAAAAATATGCCGGCACCGTCGAGGTCTGGGAGCACGCTACGCAGATGCTGAAGGGAGCCCTCAATCGCCTCCAGATACCCTACGAGGTAGACCCCGGCGAGGGCACTTTCTACGGTCCCAAGATCGACATATCGCTCAAAGATTCCCTGGGACGGACCTGGCAGGGGCCCACCACCCAGGTGGACTTCAACCTCCCTGAGCGTTTCGATGTCAACTATGTCGGAGAGGACGGGCTAGAGCACCGCGTGGTCATGATACACCGTACCGTCCTGGGCAGCATGGAGCGATTCCTGGGCTGTCTCATCGAGCATTACGCCGGGGCATTCCCGGTTTGGCTGGCACCAGTCCAGGTGATGATAATACCGATAGCCGACCAGCACCACGACTATGCCCGCAAAGTAGCCGCTGAGCTGAAGAGCGAGGGTATCAGGGTGGAGGTAGACGAGCGGAGCGAGCGTATGAACCTGAAGATTCGCGAGGCACAGCTCCAGAAAATCCCCTACATGCTAATAGTCGGTGATGAGGAAGTAGGCAGCTCTACGGTCTCGGTCAGGCTGCGCAGCGGCAAGACCTTAAAGGCCCAGCTACTTCCACAGTTTAGGGACAACATAAAGAAGGAAGTAGATACCAAGGCTATTGTTTGATTTATTCCCATGATTATGTTATAAGAGATAGCAGCTTATTCGGGGGAGGTAGCAAGTATAGCCAGAGAATATAGAGTTAACGAGAGAATCAAGGGTAAAGAGGTCAGGGTCATCGGGGAGAACGGCGAGCAGCTCGGTGTAATGACGGTGAGAGATGCTCTCCAACTCGCCCGTGAAAGAAATACAGACCTGGTTGAAGTAGCCCCTACCGCTCAACCCCCGGTATGCCGTATGCTCGATTTCGGCAAATTCAAATACGAGCAAGCTAAAAAGGAACGTGAGGCACACAAGCGACAAAAAGTAGTTTCACTGAGGCAAGTTCGGCTACGCCCGAAGACCGGTGAGCACGATATCAGGTCCAAGATAGCAGTAGCGAGCAAGCTCCTGGATCAGGGCAACAAGGTTAAGGTCCTAGTGCTCTTTCGCGGCCGCGAAATGACTCACCCCCAGTTGGGAAAGGAGCTATTGGACAATATAGCCAAGGCCCTGGCAGAGAAAGCCAGCGTGGAAAGACCACCATCGATGGAGGGTAATTCGATGAGCCTGATCCTTTTCCCTCACCCTACAAAACAGCCGAAGAAGGAAAAGGAGAATGAAAAGGTGAAAGAAAAGGCAGGAGAAGCTGTAGATGCCTAAAATAAAGACACATAAGGGGGCCAAGGCCCGCCTGGATATAACCGGCACCGGCAAGATTATGCGCGTTAAGATTGGCAAGAGCCACTTCCGCCGCAACAAGCCTAAACGTGTGACAAGACTATATGATGAGAAAATACCCCTGAACCCTACGGCAAGAAAACGCGTAAGAAGGCTGCTTGGGGTCTAGGGAAGAGAGCGCAACCGCATTCATCGTATTCTAATTCTTAGAGGAGGAGGAGTCCTTTGCCCCGAGTAAAGGGTGGAACAACAAAACGTCATCGTCATAAGAAGGTACTGGAGCTAACCAAGGGCCACCTGGGCACCAAGCATCGCCTTTACAGGCGAGCCCATGAGTCTATGATGCACTCCCTGAGCTATTCTTACGCCCATCGCAAGGAGCGCAAGGGAGATATGCGCCGATTATGGATAACCCGAATCAATGCCGCAACAAGGCTCAACGGACTCTCCTATAGCAAGTTTGTGCAGGGTTTAAGCAAAGCAGGGATAGAACTCGACCGTAAAATACTCGCTGAGCTGGCGGTAAACGACCCTGCTGCTTTCGCCCAACTGGTGGAAACAGCCAAGGAGAATATCCCCGAAGCCCATGTTAAGTAAGCTTGAAGAGCTCCGAGCGAAAGCTATCAGCGAGCTTGACAGCATCAGCGACCCGAAAAGCCTCGAAGCATGGCGTATCAGCTACCTGGGTAGAAAAAGCCCCCTCACACAGATCCTGCGAGGGCTGGCAGCCCTTCCCCTCGAAGAGCGGCGTGCGGCAGGCGCCGCCGCCAACGAGCTTAAAGCCTTTCTGGAGACGAGCCTGGCTCAGCAGGAAGAAATCGTCAAGGAAGCTGAGATAGCCAGGGCTATCGAGAAAGGCCGCCTCGATGTAACCCTGCCAGGCCGTCCCACCACACTCGGCCGACTCCACCCCGCTACACAGACGATGCGCCAGATGTGCGGTATTTTCACTGCTATGGGTTTCGAAGTAGTGGAAGGGCCCGAGGTGGAGTGGGACTACTACAATTTCGAGGCTCTGAATATACCCCAGGACCACCCCGCCCGCGATATGTGGGCCACCATGTGGATGGACTACCAGAACGAAAAAGGCGAGCGCCCCATGCTTCTGCGCACCCACACCTCCCCCATGCAGATTCGCGTTATGGAGAGCAGGCGCCCTCCGGTGCGCGTGATCGTACCGGGTAAGGTCTATCGCTACGAAGCCACCGATGCCACCCACGAGTCTATGTTCTACCAGGTCGAAGGCTTCGCCGTAGATAAGAATATCACCATGGCAGACCTGAAGGGGACGCTTTTCGAGTTCGCCAGGAGGCTTTTCGGCAAGGAGCGCAAGGCCAGATTCAGATGCGACTACTTCCCCTTCGTCGAACCCGGCGTGGAGATGGCTATCGACTGCTTCGTCTGCAACGGCGCAGGATGCCCGCTCTGCTCGTACAGCGGCTGGATTGAGATACTAGGCGCAGGCATGATTCATCCCGACGTGCTGCGCAGGGTGAACTACGACCCCGATATCTACACTGGCTTCGCCTTCGGCATGGGTGTAGAACGGATGCCCATACTCAAATATGGTATAGACGATATCCGCCTTTTCTATTCCAACGACCTGAGATTTTTGAAGCAGTTCTGAACCATGAAAGTCTCTCTTAACTGGCTCAAGGATTATGTCAACATTGCCCTCCCCGCAAAGGAGCTAGCCCATAAGTTGACCATGTCCGGCAACGAGGTCGGCAGAATCGATGTCGTTGGTGGGACCTGGGAGCATGTCTTCATAGGCCAGGTGGCAGCCCTGGATAAACATCCCAATGCTGATCGTCTTAAGCTGGCAACCATCGACCTCGGCACCGAGCGTATGACCGTGGTCACCGGTGCTCCCAACCTCGAGGTGGGTCAGAAAGTTCCCTTCGCCAAGATTGGTGCTCGGCTCATTGACGGTCATACCGGCCAGGTTGCCGAGCTTAAGCCCGCCAAGATTCGCGGTGTGAAATCGGAGGGAATGGCCTGCTCCGAAAAAGAGCTGGGCATCTCCGACAATCATGAGGGTATAATGATACTGCCCTCCGATGCACCTATGGGTGTGCCCCTCTCTCAGTATCTCGGCGATACTATCTACGACATTAAGGTAACGCCCAATCGTGCCGACTGCCTCTCGGTCATAGGCATCGCCCGAGAGGTCGCAGCCCTGACTGGCCAGCGAACACACATAACCGAGCCGGGCTATTCGGAGGAAGGGAATCCTATTGATGAAGCCATTTCCATAGAGATAGCCGACCCTGACCTCTGCTCCAGGTACTGCGCCAGCCTGGTCACAGGCGTCAAGATAGGCCCATCGCCGCAGTGGATGCAGCAGAGGCTCATCGCCGGTGGCATGCGACCTATCAGCAACGTGGTGGACATCACCAACTACGTCATGCTGGAATACGGGCAACCCCTTCATGCCTTCGACTATACCCAGATTAAGGGCAGAAAGATTATCGTGCGCCGCGCCAGAAACGATGAGTCACTGTACACACTTGACGGCATGAAGAGAGACCTGAATCCTAATATGCTCGTCATCGCCGATGAGAAAGATCCCATCGCCCTCGCCGGAGTCATGGGCGGCGCAGACAGCGAGGTCATAGACCCGACCACCTCTATACTTCTGGAGTCGGCCAATTTCAACAATATCAGTATACGCCGCACCTCTATCAAGCTTAACCTGCGCAGCGAGGCCTCCTCACGCTTCGAAAGGGGCATCAGTCCGGAACTTGCGCCCAAAGCGCTACGCCGCGCCACTCAGCTTCTGCTGGAGCTGGCAGGCGGCAAAGCAGCCAAGGGCATAGCAGATGTCTATCCCGGGAAGAGAGAGCAAAAGCCTGTCCTGCTGCCCAAAGAGCGTGTCAGCCGGGTTCTGGGGCTGGAACTCAGCACCGACCGTATACAGAAAGTGCTGGCATCACTGGAGTTCAGTTGCAAGCCGGCAGGAACATCCAGAGACCTTCTGGTTACAGTCCCCTACTGGCGTACAGACGTGAGGATGGCTGACGACCTCGCCGAGGAGATAGCGCGCATCATAGGCTATGACGAGATACCCACCACCTTGCTTAGCTGTCAGATACCGGAACAGGTTCCGGCTCCCATGCTGACGCTTAAAGAAAATGTCCGCGACCTCCTTGTCGGCTGCGGAATGCAGGAAGTGATAACTTACTCCCTGGTGAGCCAGGCTGCTCTGGACAAAATAGATTCACAGGGTAAGCTGAGACCTGCGCTGCGAGTTGCCAACCCGATGAGCACAGAGCAGGAATACCTGCGCACCAGCCTGCGTCCTGGGCTGCTGGCAGCTTTCGCCTCAAACGAGAAGCATGAGAAAGACGGCATCAAATTGTTCGAGGTAGGCAGGATTTATCTTCACAGGACGAATGACCTGCCCGAGGAGCGCGAAATGCTGGCAGGGATACTGGGTGGCCCCCGGCTTGAGCGCTCGTGGCTTTGTGGTGAGGATACACTCGATTTCTACGATGCCAAAGGTATCCTGGAGACGCTATTCCACCGGTTAAAAGTGAAAACGGATTTCAAGCCGGCTGAAGACCAGTCGCTTCTCGCCGGTAAAACCGCCGAGGTAATTGTCGGAGGAGAAAGAGCAGGCATAGTGGGAGAAGTCCACCCCAAAACAGCGGCTCTGTTCGACATCTCCGCCCAGCCTATCATCCTCTTTGAAATAGAACTGGCGAAATTGCTGCCCTTTGCCGGGGCGGTTTACAGATATCGCCCCATCCCGCGTTTCCCGGGAAACAGCCGCGATATAGCTTTGATACTGGATGCCAGCGTCGCTGCAAGCAGAGTGCAGGAGGTCATAGAGAGCTCCCCCTTGGTAGACGAGGTCACTTTATTCGACGTCTACAGCGGCGAGCAGGTGCCTCCGGGCAAGAAGTCATTGGCTCTCTCCATCCGCTTCCAATCTGCGGAGCGCACCCTGACCGACGAAGAGGTCAACAAAGCGCAGCAGCAGATTATGGACCTCCTGCAACGCGATTTCGGCGCCACCCTCCGAAGCTAGTACCTCAAGTTTGAATCCATATTGTAGGGGCGCAAGGCTCGCCCCCTGCTAATTCAAAATATCATTTCTTGTAGGGGCACGGCATGCCGTGCCCCTACAACTTTTGACTGCTCAACTCTCGCCCCTACACCCATTAGCCCTACATTCTAACTTATGTTAGAATGACCAATCATGGAGATAATACCTGCCATAGACCTCAGAAACGGCAAATGCGTGCGTCTTTACCAGGGCGATTACAGCAAGGAGACTGTATTCTCCGATGACCCTGTATCGGTTGCCCTGCGCTGGCAGTCCGAAGGTGCAAGAAGACTGCATATAGTTGACCTGGATGGTGCAGCCCAGGGGAAGCCAGTCAATCTGGAGACCATTAAGGATATAGTAGCTGCCATTGACATCCCCATTCAGGTCGGCGGCGGCATACGCACCATGGAGACTATGGACCAGCTCTTCTCTGCAGACGTGGACAGAGCGATTCTAAGTACAGTAGCAGTAGAGAAGCCGGACCTGGTGAAAGAAGCTTGCCAGAGGTTCAGGGGCCGGATTATCATCAGCATAGATGCTAAAGACCGCACAGTGGCTACTAGAGGCTGGCTCCAAGAATCCAAGATGATAGCCAGCGAATTGGCGGGCAAAATGATTGAACTCGGTGTAATGCGCTTTATCTATACCGATATAAGCCGCGATGGTACGCTCACCAGCCCTAACTTTGAAGCGGTTGCTGAGTTCTTATCTCAGGTCAGTGCACCCGTCATCGTCGCTGGCGGTATAAGCTCGGTCCACCATCTGATCAGGCTCGCGGAACTCGGAGTGGAAGGAGCCATCGTGGGCAAGGCGATGTATACCGGTGACGTGATATTGGCCGATGCCTTCAAAGCTGTCAGAAAAGTCAAACTGGAAGGATGATGATCACACTAAAGAGGTTCAGGATTCTTCATGCCGGGGGTTTTCCCGAAATGTCGGGACAATTTTTTAACCCCCAAAGACTGGGGGATTTAGGGGGTTGAAATGGTAAAATTTGACGATAAAGGCTTGATTCCAGCCATAGCCCAGGACGCCAAGACCGGCGAGGTGCTCATGGTAGCCTATATGAACAGGGAGTCTCTCGAGAAGACCTTAGCCACAGGACAGGCATGGTTCTACAGCCGCAGCCGCAAGGAGCTGTGGCACAAGGGAGCAACCTCGGGCAACTATCTGAACGTCAAGAAAGTGCTCATAGACTGCGATGAGGACACAATCCTGCTACAGGTAGACGCCACCGGGCCCGCCTGCCATACCGGGAACAGAAGTTGTTTCTTCCGCGAGCTGGGGCGAGGTCTCAGCATCGAGGGCCAGGACCCGCTGCAGCGCTGAGATGGCTACCTCGATCTGCCCATCATCAGGCTGCCGGGTAGTCATCACCTGAAGGCCAAGCCACGGAATAAGAACAATGTGCACAAAGAAGTTATGGATGTGTGCCGCACCGAACTTCATTACCTCGTAACCTACCGCAGCGATTGCCGGCAGAATCAGAATTCGCTCTACGTAGCGCAGCCATAACGGGGGTCGTCCCAGGAAGACAAAGGCAATAATAGCGATAACCATGACTATGAGAATAAAGTTTGTGCCGCAGCGGGAATGGGCAGTGCTGTATTTTCTGACTTTCTCCACCTCCAGAGGTTCCCCGGCTTCATAGGCATTTATGGTCTTGTGCTCTGCCCCGTGATAGGCGAACACGCGCCGGATATCGGGTATCAGGGATATGAACCAAAGATAAAGAATAAAGATAAATAGGCGGATAACCCCATCTATAAGGTTGCTTACCGTAGGTGAGACATAAGGGTCGGCAAAGTGAGTTGCCACGAGCGGCAGCCCCAGGAACAGCCCCAGCGCTATGATAAAGCCCACAGCCAGACTGCTCCAGAGCATCCACGGGGTGACCTTTATCTCCTCGCCTACTGCCACCGAAGCAGAATAGAAAAGGGTGCGTATCCCCAGAACCAGGGTCTCCACTAGAACGAGTATGCCGCGCACCAGCGGTATCTCCCTGATCCGGCTTGTGGACATCTTTCCCAGGCGCTCGCTGTTTACCGCAATCTGGCCGTTGGGTTGGCGCACGGCGACCGCAATGCCTTTCTGGCCGCGCATCATCACGCCTTCAATAACTGCCTGCCCGCCGTAATAGAATTTCTTAGCCAAACCTTCTCCTAAACAAAGGGCGTCCTTCCCGGGAAGGACGCCCTGCCTACTTCTCTGCCACTTTGGTTACTATTCCTTAGCTTCTTTTACTTCTTTGGCTTCCTTAGCTTCCCTGGCTTTATATCTGCGCTTGAAGCGCTCCACCTGCCCGGCAGTATCCACAATCCGGCGCTCTCCGCCGCTGAAGAACGGATGGCACTTGTTGCACAGCTCTATCTTCAGAAGCGGTTTCGTGGAACGGGTAGTAAAAGTATTGCCGCAGGCGCAGATTACTTTAGCCTCTTTATACTCAGGATGTATTTTCGGTTTCATTATGCCTCCTCCCCCCCAGCCGCATAAACACTCACCTTTCTCCTGTCTTTGGAGGCCGGCTCGTATTTAACAATACCATCTATAAGAGCGAACAGAGTATGGTCCCTGCCCAGACCCACGTTATCTCCTTTATGAATACGCGTGCCCCGCTGCCGTACCAGTATCGTTCCGGCGCTGACCATCTGGCCATCGTAGCGCTTGACACCCAGCATCTTGGGTTTGCTATCGCGCCCCAGCCGCGTGCTGCCGCCGCCCTTCTTATGTGCCATTTCCTCTAGGTCTCCTTCCCTCAGCCGACCACTATCTCTTTGATAGCAAGTTTGGTATAGGGCTGGCGGTGTCCCCTCTTTCTGCGGTACCTCACCTTAGCCTTAAACTTGTACACGATTACCTTGTCCCCTTTGCCATTGCTAACCACGTTAGCTATGACCTTAGCCCCTGGTACAGTGGGCTTGCCCACAGTAACCTTATCGCCATCGGCAACTAGATAAACCTTGTCCAGCTCAACAGTATCCCCGCCGGCATCCAGCTTCTCCACCTCGATGGTCTGCCCAGGGGTGACCTTATACTGCTTGCCGCCAGTCTCAACTACAGCGTAAATCGTCTTCCTCCCCAAAACTGCGTACCAAGAAATTGTACCAATTCCAATTCATACTGTCAAGCAAAACACTTAGAGGGTGTTTAGAAACGCAATTACCATTCCGTGCTTGACACGGAATCCAGAAAACCCGGCTTCAAAATTACAGTGAAGGTATCTGGATACCGACTTTCGTCGGTATGGTAGACTCATTGCTAAACGACCTCACATTTAGTAATCTTAGCTACTGAGGAGTCCAGAGGGGCAAAACCCCTCTGGTGGGGGTCTTCCCAAAATGTCGGGACAGCTTCAAAAGTCCCCCAAAGATTGGGGGATTTAGGGATTGATAAGTGTCGATAACAATATTAATCTTGACATATATCGGTTCTTTGTCTAAACTTGGCTAATGATTTTGGGGGTTTATTTTAATGAAATGCCCGGTCTGTAGAAATCCCATGATTGTGGTCGAGCACGACAAGATCGAGGTTGACCATTGCGTACACTGCGGTGGGACCTGGTTCGATGCCGGAGAGCTGGGGCTTTTCCTGGAGAGCAAGAATCTGGAAGACCCCCATCTGTACCCGGCTTACTTCACCACTGCACCTGAGGTTAAGACTTCGGAGAAAAAGAGAAAGTGCCCTATCTGTGGCAAGAAGATGAGAAAGGTAAATATAGGTGAGAAACCAAAGGTGCTCATCGATGCCTGCCCCAGGGGTGACGGGCTCTGGTTCGACGGCGGTGAGGTTGACCAGCTGATATCGCAGCTTTCAGAGAGGCCGATTCATGCCGCGGATCATCATGGCCACGTCATGGGCTTCATCGGCAAAGCGTTCAAGTCACGCAGTAAATAAAAACTGTAATGGAGGTGAAATATGGCTTGGTGGGCCTGGGTTATCATCGGAATTGTAGTGGTGCTCATCTTATGGTTCTTTGGAATATACAACGGACTCGTGAGGCTGCGCAACCAGGTGAAGAACGCCTGGGCGCAGATCGACGTTCAGCTCAAGCGGAGACATGACCTGATACCGAACCTGGTGCAGACAGTCCAGGGATATATGCAATACGAGCGAGCTACTCTGGAAGCGGTTACCAAAGCGCGCAACATCGCTGTGCAGGCGGTAGGGCAAGGGCCAGCCGCTCAGGCTAAGGCTGAAGGCGAACTTGGCGGCGCCCTGAGCAGGCTGCTCGCCGTCGTCGAGCGTTACCCCGACTTGAAGGCCAACCAGAATTTTCTGGCCCTTCAGGAGCAGTTGACTTCAACCGAGAACAAGATAAGTTTTTCTCGCCAGTTCTACAACGACTCCGTATTTAACTATAACAACAGGATTCAGATGGTTCCCTCTAATATAGTAGCTAGCATGACCGGCTTCAAACAGGGTGAATTCTTCAAGGTTGAGGAAGCTGAAGAGAGGGAAGTGCCCAAGGTCAGCTTCGAGCAGCCGAAACCTAGTTAGCTATGTGGGAACAAATCAGATCCAATCAGGTCAGATCGCTGGTGTTGGTGGCAGCAATGGGGATATTGCTGCTCGCCATCGGCTTTGGCTTGGGCTATGCCTTCGGTAACGGCATCGCAGGCCTGGTCATCGCCCTAGCGATATGGGCGATAATGAATCTCGTCGCCTACTTTCAAGGCGATAGTATACTGCTGGGGATATCTGGAGCAATTAAAGTGGGCCCGGATGACCACCCCCGCCTCTACAACGTAGTCGAGGAGATGAAGATTGCCGCGGGGCTACCGAAGATGCCTGACGTCTACATCATCGACGACCCTGCGTTGAACGCCTTCTCTACCGGACGAGACCAGAACAAAGCCTCTGTTGCCATCACCTCCGGTCTGCTGGAGAAGCTCAACCGAGATGAACTGGAAGGCGTTATCGGACATGAAGTTGGCCATATCAAGAACCGCGATGTCCTCCTGATGTCTCTGTGCAGTGTGCTTCTGGGGACGATTGTCATCCTAGCCTGGTACGGCTCACGAGCCCTCATCTTCACCGGCGGCGGTAGGAGGTCGTCCCGAGGAGGAGGCCAGGGGCAGATCATAATCCTTGCCGTTGCAATCATCCTCATGATACTGGCGCCCATCATGGCTCAACTCATTTACTTCGCTATCTCCAGAAAGAGGGAATATCTGGCCGATGCCTCATCAGCCCTCTATACCAGATACCCGGAGGGGCTGGCTTCGGCACTGGAAAAATTAGGCGCTGCGACCGGCGAGTTGAAATCAGCCAATCAGGCTACGGCCCCAATGTATATCGTTAACCCCTTTCGTCCGCAGGGAAGATCGATAAGCGACCTGACCGCCACTCACCCACCCCTAGCGGAGAGGATACGCATCCTACGTGCGATGGCAGGCGCCTCCTATGCCGACTACGATACGGCCTACCAACAGGTTCATAAAGGCGGCGCAAAAGGCATCATGCCCGCTACCGCCCTTGCCGGAGCAGGCGCTGTCGGGCTGCGGGCAGCAGGTCCGGAGAGTACGACGAGAGTGCCTGAGCCCAGCAGAGTGGAACGTGCCCGCGAGGTTGGAGACCTGCTGTGGCAGAAGAGCGGCTACAAATTCATAGACTGCGAGTGCGGCACCAGGTTGAAGGTGCCCTCCAACATCGGAAGAGCTACCATTAAGTGCCCGCACTGCGGCAGAACCCACAACGTCTAGCAATAAAGAGAGACAAACATATAGGAGCAGAGCTGCGTGTCTGCCCAGTGCAAAATGTAGGGGCGAAGCGCTGCTTCGCCCCCTTTAGGAATAAATGCCCAGAGAACATCCTCAACTAAAAATAAAAAGGCTACATCTTCATGCCAAGCTTCCTAAGAGGGCTACATCCGGTTCTACAGGGCTGGACGTCTTTGCCTGCATCGAAGGTGAAGGTACTATAACGCTCACGGGGACTCAGCCCAAGCTGGTCCCCACGGGCATCGCCATCGAAGTACCTCGAGGATATGACGTCCAGATACGTCCCAGGTCCGGCCTGTCAGCGAAAGGCGTGGGGGTCACCTTCGGGACCATAGACAGCGACTACCGTGGTGAGGTATTGATTACCATGTACCTCTTCAGCCCGAATGCCACTTTTGAGATAAAGCACGGCGACCGGATAGCCCAGATGGTCATCAGTAAAATGGCAAACTTGCCACTGGTCGAGGTTAAAGAGCTTTCCTCGACCGAGCGCGGCTCGGGCGGCCACGGTTCGACAGGAAAGTAGAGACCTCATTTTATCACTCAACAACGATAGTTGATATTCTATGGATTGTTTATCTATTGCAAGCATCGGAGCAGAGAATTATAATTTGATTAAGAGTTTTCAAATGCTCATAAAATAATTACGAAAGACGGAAAGTATATGAACCTTGAAGACCGTTTAAAAAATGCTGAATCTTTAGATCTTGGAGGACCAGATTCGGAAACTAAAGCTTCTTTGTATCTATACGCAGATGATATAGACATTCAAGCTATATCTACTTCTTTGGGATGTGAGCCGACTCATGCCCATAGGCAAGGTGAAGTAGTTAAACGCAAACCACCTGCAAGAATAGGTCTCTGGTCACTTGACGCCCCGAAGGATTTATATTTTCCTGATAAATTAGCCTACCTAATTAAAAATACGACTTCTAGCCATAACATATGGGATGAACTCGCCTCTAAACATAAAATTGCACTTTCTTGTGCGGTCTTCCTTCACAGGTGGACAGATGGCTTCGAAATACCAGCTGAGTTGTTAGCCGAAATTGGAACGAGGCATTGGCAATTCGGGATTTCGGTGTATAGTGCCGAAGGGGATGAAATTGTAGATGCTTTCCTGCGCGTGCACAATGACACTTCTAATAAATAGACTTTCTTGCCCCAAATTCACTCCGCCACGACGATAAATTTTTTATTTTTCTTCAACCCCACACCCTTGAATTCCTGGACTATCCCCATCACTGCCTTTTCTACAGGGATTCTCTCGATGCTGGAGGCCCCTACAAAGCCTGCCGCATCCGTATGTTGGTAAATATATTTAGTATCTTCAGGGCTCACGATCGGTCCCCCGTGAGCCAGACAGATGATATCCGGGTTCACCTTCCTGGTTGCCTTTATAATCTTCTGCACCAGGGCCGCTGCATCTTTCATGGGCGCTGCTATAGAATCAAAACCTACCAGCCCTCCGGCAGTCCCCCCGGCATGGGCGACCATGACATCGACCCCTGCTTCAGCCATAGAGCGTGCATCTGCCGGAAAGAAGACATAGGCCATAGTGAATACACCCATATCATTTGCTACGCGTATAAGTTCAATCTCCCTGGAGAACCCTGTGCCCTGGGATTCTCTTTCCTTGCGCCAGTTCTTATCATCGAAGAATCCGAACGTAGG
>JAJYLC010000103.1 GCA_021787935.1 Chloroflexota bacterium
TAGTGGAGGCTGACCCACCTTGTTCAAAACATCCATAATAGCGGATGGAAAAGGCCAGATGGCAAGGCTTGGTTCCGAGCTTGCCAGCAGGGGCTTGCTTTGCTCGATTGACACCGACGGCAAGAAAACCGCTCAGAATGCCTCCGCGCTGGATTTGGACCTGGTATTTATAGCTATAGATGGCAAACCCAATAGCTTGGAGATGGTAGATCTGGCGCTGGGTATCAAACGGGAAAGCCACCTGCCTGTAATAGCCCTCCTTTCTAAAGAGGCACTTCACAAGGTTGATTCCAGCGTGGTTGACGATTTCGTGGTTGAACCCTGGGATGCTGACGAAATAGCGCTGAGAGCTAAACGAATACTGGGCAAGACTGAAAACACACCAGGTCGAGAGAAAATAGAGTGCGGCGACCTGACCATAGACCTGGCTAAGTATGAGGTTTATGTTAACAACAGGCCGATAGAATTAACCTTCAAGGAATATGAGCTGCTCAGGTTTCTAGCGAGCAACAAGGGGAGAGTTTTCACCCGCGAGGCCCTACTCAACGAGGTCTGGGGCTACGACTACTACGGTGGCGACAGGACGGTTGATGTACATATAAGGAGACTCAGGAGCAAGATCGAGGACTCCAATCACATCTTCATCGAGACGGTAAGGAACATAGGCTACAAGTTCAAGGAACCCGCGTAGCCAAACCTCACAGTGTAAAAAGCTGC
Source organism: Chloroflexota bacterium (assembly GCA_021787935.1). Taxonomy (GTDB): domain Bacteria; phylum Chloroflexota; class Dehalococcoidia; order SZUA-161; family SZUA-161; genus JACWAE01. The sequence goes on from JAJYLC010000103.1 coordinate 718, forward strand.
AAACTAAATTCTGGGGAGGTTTATGACATTTAGCGAGATGGTGCCTTGGGCTTTTCGAGGAGACGATGAAAGATAGCCGCGATAAAAAATCTCCCATTTCCTCATTCAACAGATAAAACCAGGTAAATACCCCAGCGATTTCATTATCAGAGTCCAACGCAGAGTCAAGCTACACCGAGTAATCAGCTTAGCTGGATTGTTCGGAACTGCTTACGGTGACGTGGGTTCTTCCATCTACTACGCGCTGGGAGTAGTAGCCATATCTGCCCTCGGCCTGACTCCACTCGTACTTATAGCCTCCGGTATTCTCTTTTTGTTCACTGCCTTGACCTATGCTGAGGGAGCTACAGCACTGCCTGACTCCGGTGGTTCTGGAGCATTCGCCCGCCGTGCTTTTAACGACCGTATAAGTTTCCTAGCCAGTTGGGTGCTGATGATGGACTATATAGTCACTATCGCAATTTCTGCCTTCGCAGCAGCCAATTATCTTGGCCATTTCCTCCCTGAGCTTAAGTCCTGGCCAGAAAACAGCATGGCTGCCATTGCGATAGTAGCTGGGCTTGCGTTCGTCAACATCCGCGGCTCCCAGGAGTCCCCCCGTCTGAACATAGTCCTCGTTGTAATCGATATCCTGCCCCAAGTAGCTATAGGGGTGCTAGGAATTTTGTTAATAATCAGCTTCCCACAGCTCATTCACAACATTCACTGGGGAGTAGCCCCAACCACAAATCAGCTTCTATTCGGCATCTCGATATCCATGGTGGCCTATACTGGTATTGAGACGGTCGCCAATCTGGGCGCTGAAACACGAAAGCCTGGAAGAAATATCCCCCGCGCAGTGCTGCTGGTGTTCGCTACGGTTATAGCCCTTTACGCTCTTCTCTCGATGACAGCTTTGAGCGCATATCCAGTCCACCAGAACGCCAATGGACAATGGGTGACAGGTCTTACGAATTATCTAGCAGACCCGATAATGGGTATTGTCTATTCAATGCCTTCTGCTATTCAACACGTTTTGGGCTTCTGGGTAGCCATTCTGGCAGTGACGATTCTAATAGTTGCAACAAATGCTGGAATAATAGGGGCTTCACGGCTAGCCTATTTTATGGGGAAACGGCAGCAACTGCCACCTATTTTAAGTCAGCTCAGTCGCAAGCGCCAGGTACCGCGCAATGCCATCCTCATATTTGCCGCCATTGCGTGTACGATGATAACTACAGGCAAAGTAACCTTCTTAGTTGATATCTACGCTTTCGGAGCGATGCTGGCTTATACTTCGGCCCATGCCTCTATCATTGCCCTGCGTATAAAAGAGCCTAACCTGCCACGTCCCTTCAAGATACCTTTGAACATCCGCATACGCCAAAGGGATATTCCCATAACCGCAGTCATCGGGGGGTTGGCCACATTTACAACGTGGTTTATAGTAGTTTACACCCACCATCTCGGACGCATAGTCGGCTTTACATGGCTGGGTATCGGCCTGCTCCTATACTTCTTAAATCGCCGAACCACACATCAACCTGAAGCCGGTTCAGGCGAAGCATAGTTTACACGGTTGGCGTCATTTTCCTTTGTTTCTGACAAAATCGAGTGTTTTGTAACATGTTTGTAACAATTCTCGGGTAATATTGTCCCTAAAAAGCGAATATTAAACGCAGAAAGGGACCCGAGATGGTTAACAATGGAGATACTGCATGGCTATTGGTTTCTGCCGCCCTGGTAATGCTGATGACCCCGGGCCTGGCCCTGTTCTATGGCGGGATGGTGAGGCGGAAGAATGTTCTGTCCACCATCATGATGAGCTTTGTCCTGCTAGGGTTGATCGGCCTACTCTGGCTGCTCTACGGATACAGCCTGGGCTTTGGACCCAACCTCGGTGGCATCATCGGTAATCTGGACTTTGTTGGTCTCAGAAACGTCGGGCAGAGCCCCTCTGCCGTATATGCTACAACAGTGCCCCAGCTCGCTTATATGATATTCCAGGCTATGTTTGCTGTCATTACTGTGGCTCTCTGGACCGGAGGCGTGGTGGAACGAACAAAGTTCAGCGCCTTCCTCATTCTGGCGGTCCTGTGGTTCACTGTGGTATACTGTCCCGTAGCGCACTGGGTGTGGGGACACGGTGGCTGGCTGGCCAAGCTGGGAGTTCTTGATTTTGCCGGCGGCATAGTAGTACATATAAGCGCAGGCATGTCGGCATTGGCTCTGGCACTGTTACTTCGACCAAGAAAGGGATTCAAAGAAAAGGAACCGATGGAGCCACATAACATCCCCATGGTAATAATGGGTACTGGCTTACTCTGGTTCGGCTGGTTCGGCTTCAACGCTGGAAGCGCACTCACCTCAGGGGGGTTGGCCTCCAGCGCTTTTGTAGCTACCAATGCTTCCGCTGCCGCAGCAGCCTTGACCTGGATGGTTCTGGGATGGATTCATCGACGCCCCTCTGTACTCGGCGTAGCTACGGGCGCCGTAGCCGGGCTAGCTGCAGTTACTCCTGCCGCAGGATTTATACCACCGCTCGCCGGGGTACCTATAGGTATAGTAGCTGCTGTAATCTGCTATTACTGCATGGTTCTCAGGGCAAAGGGAGGTATCGATGAGTCACTCGACGTATGGGCAGTACATGGTATGGGAGGCATCTGGGGCACTCTTGCAGTCGGTATATTCGCCAGCGTTGCAGTCAACTCGGCAGGTGCTAACGGCCTGATTCACGGCAGCGGAATACAGCTCGCAAAGCAGCTCGCTGGCGTTGCTTCTGTAGCGACCTTTGCCTTCGTGGCTACCTGGGTACTGGGCAAGATAGTAGACCGCATCATCGGATTAAGGGTTAAGGAAGATGAGGAAGTCGTAGGTCTGGACATTTCACAGCATGGAGAGAGAGCGTATGGAGGCATATCGCCATGAAAAAGATAGAGGCAATCATCAGACCTGAGAAACTGGAACCTGTCAGAACCGCCTTGGCGGAAATCGGCGTATTTGGAATGACAGTAAGCGAAGTTAGTGGACGCGGCCGTCAGATGGGCGTCGCCTTACAGTGGCGGGTGGGAGAGTACAGGGTAGAGTTTTTACCTAAGGTAAAAATCGAGGCCGTGGTACTCGACGAAGACGTAGGGAAAACGCTAAACATCATAGTAAGAAAAGCCAGGACGGGTGACAGGGGTGATGGCAAAATATTCGTTTTGCCAGTGGACAATGCAATACGCATCAGAACCGGAGATGAGGGCGAGAGCGCCATCTAAAATAATAAGGAGATAAGAAGGAGGTTTTGAATGGCAACCAAAAGCAGAAAGGAGAGTAAGGAGTATGTCCTCAAGATGGCAAAGGAGCACGATGTAAAGTTCATCAGGATGTGGTTCACAGACATCCTCGGTATACTCAAAAGCTTTGCCATAACCGTGGAGGAGTTGGAAGGTGCGCTGGATGAAGGGATGGGCTTCGACGGTTCTTCCATCCAGGGGTTTGCCCGTATTGACGAAAGTGATATGATGGCTTTGCCTGACCCGGACACTTTCCAGTTGCTGCCCTGGCGGCCCAAGGAACACCACGCGGTGGCCAGGATGTTCTGCGATATAAAGATGCCAGGCGGTGAGCCATTCGAGGGAGATCCCCGGTATGTCTTAAAGAGAAACCTGAAGCGGGCAGCGGACATGGGGTACACTTACTACGTTGGGCCGGAGCTAGAGTACTTCTACTTCGCATTCAAGAAGGACGCACAGGGAAGGGTCCTGGACCCAAGGGAACCGACAACCGAAGCTCTGGACCAGGGAGGCTACTTCGATATGGTGCCCCTGGACGTAGCCACCGATTTAAGGAGGGATACGGTTCTAACTCTGGAGGAGATGGGCATAGGGATTGAGTATTCCCATCACGAGGTGGCTACCAGCCAGCATGAGATAGACATGAGATATACAGATGCCCTGACCATGGCCGATAGTGTGATGACCTATCGCCTGGTGGTCAAGCAGGTCGCCTTAAAGAATGGGGTTTATGCCACCTTCATGCCCAAGCCTGTGTTCGGTATCAATGGGAGCGGAATGCACGTTCATCAGTCTTTATTCAAAGACGGAAAGAACGCATTCTTCGATGCTAAGGACTCTTACCATCTTTCCAAGATAGCGAAGAGCTACGTGGCCGGGCTGCTGAAGCATGCCCCTGAGATCACAGCCGTCACCAGCCAGTGGGTCAACTCGTACAAGCGTCTGGTTCCCGGCTATGAGGCTCCGGTTTATCTTTCCTGGGCTCGGCGCAACCGCTCAGACCTCATCAGAGTCCCGGAATATAAGCCAGGCAAGGAAAACGCAACCAGGATAGAATTCAGATCCCCAGACCCTGCCTGCAACCCGTACTTTACCTTCGCCGTAATGCTGGCTGCCGGACTGGATGGAATCGAGAAGGGACTTGAGCCGCCGCCGCCAGTTGAGGAAAACGTGTACGAAATGACAGACGAGGAGAGGAAGAAGAAAGGCATAGGCACCTTGCCCCCCAGTCTTTGGGATGCTATACAACTAACTGAGAAAAGCGATGTAGTGCGTAAGGCCCTGGGTAACCACGTCTTCGATGCTTTCATTAAGAACAAGACTATAGAGTGGGACCAGTATAGGACCCAGGTAACTGATTATGAGCTAAAGAAATACCTGCCGATTTTGTAAGTTGAGCTCAGCTTACACTATCTTGAGGAGTAGTATGCGCCGACTGCGTATCGGCATGGCTCAGATTAACACGACCGTCGGCGACTTCAAAGGCAACACCGAGAGGATTCTGCAGGCTATTGCCGAAGGCAAGTCTCTCGGTGTTGACCTTCTCACATTCCCCGAGCTTGCCATCTGCGGCTACCCTCCCGAGGACCTACTGCTCAAGCCCAAGTTCATCGAGGAGAATATCAAGTGTCTGGACAGGATAGTTAGCGGCTGCTCCGGGATTACGTCAGTAGTCGGCTTTGTCGATGCCCAGGGCGACATCTTTAACTCCGCCGCAGTGATACACGATGGTAAGTTGGTCGGGGTCTATCACAAGATATACCTGCCCAACTATGGCGTCTTTGATGAGAACCGCTATTTTCAGGCCGGCAGGGAGTGTCCGGTATATGTTATAGCAGGCATCGGGGTGGGGATAAACATCTGCGAAGATATCTGGTATGAGGCTGGTCCAGCTACTACCCAAGCTTACTCCGGAGCTGAGGTCATAGCAAACATAAGCGCATCGCCCTTTCATTTCGGCAAACGAAACTCCAGGGAAAAGATGTTGGGAACCCGTGCCTCGGACAATGTTGCCATCGTTGCTTACAACAACCTGGTGGGAGGTCAAGATGAGCTGGTATTCGATGGCGACAGCGTGATTATGGATGAAAAGGGACATCTCATAGCGCGGGGCAAGCAGTTCGAAGAGGATTTGATAGTCGCCGACCTTGACGTCGAGGCTGTCTTCAGGACACGTCTTCACGACCCCCGCTGGAGAAAGACAACGTTGCTGCCGGGAAATCAACAATGGAATACGCCAAGAATAGTAGTATATGAAGCGCCAAGCAGCATATCAAAACCACCGCTACCGCAGAGGCAAATCAAGTTGCGCGACATCCCCGGGGAGATTTACGATGCACTAGTTCTGGGCACTCGCGACTACATCCTCAAGAATGGGATCAAGAAAGTAGCAATAGGGCTTTCTGGAGGCATCGATTCCAGCATTGTGGCAACTATTGCGGTCGACGCCTTAGGCCCCTCAAACGTAATAGGTGTTGCTATGCCTTCAAGGTACTCCTCTCCGGGCAGCATATCGGATGCTGAATTATTGTCCCGAAATCTAGGCATAAAGTTGCTGACTATCCCGATTGAAAAGGTCTTTAAAGCTTATCTGGAAGTGCTGGCAGAGTCATTCAAGGGAGTTAACCCCGACGTCACCGAGGAGAACATCCAGGCCCGTATCAGAGGGAATCTGCTCATGGCTTTATCTAACAAATTCGGGTGGCTTGTCCTCACTACAGGCAACAAAAGCGAGATGGCTACAGGGTATACCACGCTGTACGGTGATATGGCAGGCGGCTTCGCAGTAATTAAGGATGTGCCCAAGACCATGGTCTACCAGATCGCTAAATACAGAAACTCGCTGGCGGAAAAGGAAGTCATCCCTTCCACTGTATTTGAAAAGCCGCCATCTGCAGAACTGAGGCCGGATCAGAAGGACATCGATTCCCTCCCTCCCTATGAATTGCTAGACCCTGTCTTAACCGCCTATGTCGAGGAAGATAAGAGCGTTGAGCAAATCATCGCTATGGGCATAGATGAAGAAGTAGTCAAACGGGCTGCCCGATTGGTAGACTCCAGTGAATACAAACGCCGCCAGGCGCCGCCAGGCGTCAAGATAACATCCCGGGCTTTCGGTCGGGACAGGAGGCTGCCCATCACAAACCGGTTCAAAGGATGTTAGTGGCGGCTTTCGTCTAAAGCCCTTTCAACAAATTATGCGGGAGTGCTATAATTAGAGTCGCCGATTATGAAGCGTTAAAAGAGGTCAGGTGTGCTTCAAAGCGCCAGCTCTGACGCCGAAAAAAAGATTATAGCTATTCTCAGAGTCCTGAGCGAATCTTCAGAACCTCTCGGTTCCATCACAATCGCCCGCGAACTGGAGCGCTACGGAATTTTCCTGAGCGAAAGGGCAGTCAGATACCACCTGAGATTTACGGATGAGAGAGGCTATACTGAGGGGATGGGGCGAGATGGCAGGATGGTTACCCCTAAGGGACTCGAGGAACTACGTATGGCCCTGGCACCGGACCAAATCGGTTTCATACAGGAGAAGCTGGAACTACTGGCTTTTCGCACTACATTCGATCCCATCAAGCGAATCGGTCTGGTTGCCATAAATACCTCGCTCTTCGACAAAGACCAGTTCAAAAAAGCTCTGGTGCCCATGGGAGAGGCGTTTGAGGCAGGGTTATGCGTGAGCTCGCTAACAGCAGTGGCATCCGATGGAGAAAAGCTGGGAGATGTTGTCATCCCCAGGGGAAAAGTAGGCTTCGCTACAGTATGTAGCGCTACTATAAATGGAGTAACACTCAAAGCAGGTGTACCTATCGAGTCCAGATTTGGCGGTGTGCTCGAAATCAGTAATTCGCATCCAAGGCGTTTCACTGCAATAATCAACTACGGCGGCACTTCAATTGACCCTTCGGAGCAATATATCCGCGCTAAAATGACGAGTGTAAGGGAAGCCGCGAAAACCGGCAATGGCAGGATACTGGCTAATTTCAGAGAGATACCGGCCCCATCCAGGTCAATTGTAGAGAAGTGTGTTTCAGCGCTTAAAGATGCCGGTATCGGCGGAGTCTATGTTCTGGGCAACATCAGCGAGCCTGTCTGCCAGATTGCTGTAGGTCCTAACCGCGTTGGCATGGTCCTGCTCGGCGGGTTGAACCCTGTGGCTGCCGCCGCAGAGGCAGGGATTGAAGTCGATAATATATCAGAAAGCGGTATTATAGATTTCCAGGAACTGCGCAGCTTCTCGCAATTGTAGGCTGATACAACAGCCACTGCACCAGCTATTTCCCGCTGGACTATTTGTTCTCTGCTGCTCCTTGACCAGGAGGTTCTTTGGCTGTCTCTCAGCATCCGGGCTCACCGTAATGGCCGCAGCAGCTCTGCCTTTTCCGTATCTTAATAAAGTTGTTGCGGAACACGAGATACAGCTTTCTGCGCAGAGGCATCGGGGCTGACATATTGGTGAAGACAGCTCTCATACTCGGCATTATCCTTCACCCCCTTTCTATTTGTCTGGCAAGGATAAAGCATCATTACCTCCGATGTCAATAGAGCATAGCAGCGCAGAACATCATCTTGAACTAATTTTTCAATGCCCTCTATTGCATTTGACGTAAGATATATAATTCTGTTACACTGTGCTCCAACAAGTAAAAACTTGAACTACTGGAGCAATAATGCTGGATTTTATACACCACGTTTCACAGGTTTTGGGCTGGCCCGGCATAGTGCTCTTGATGGCGATTGAGAGCGCCTGCGTTCCCTTGCCCAGTGAAATCATCATGCCCCTTGCTGGCTGGATGCTGATAGCAGACAAGAT
>JAJYLC010000104.1 GCA_021787935.1 Chloroflexota bacterium
AACGCATCTTGGTCTTCTCTACTTACATTGAACTGCTCGGCTACATTCTCGGCGGTGAGTCCCATTGTTATATATGCCGCCGGGTAAGACTCCACCAAGTCTGGGTCGGGCATCGGCTTGTTCCCTCCCATGGGGACCAGCGTCATGTGTTCCGTACCGGCCGCTATTATTACGTCAGCGAAACCGCACATAATCCTCTCGGAGGCTACAGCAATGGACTCGAGCCCTGAAGCGCAGTACCTGTTTATCGTCCTTCCGGGTACAGTGTGAGGCAATCCGGCTTTCAAGGCGATGAGCCTGCCCAGGTTCATACCCATCTCCGCCTCAGGGAAGGAGCAGCCCATGACCAGGTCGTCGATGTCCTGGGGGTCCAACCCTTTCGCCCTTCTCACAGCTTCTTTGACTACCTCGGTAGCTGTGTACTCAGGCCTTGTATTTCTTAAACTGCCTGAATATGCCCTTCCCAGGGCTGTTCTCACCGCTGATACTATAACTGCTTCCCTCATACTCTTATCTCCTTACCGCTGTGTCTAGTTTCTGAGCGGTCTGTTGGTCTCAAGCATGTGTTTCATCCTGGCCTGGGATTTTTCTTCCCCGCACAGGGAAAGGAAGGCCTCCCGTTCCAGGTCCAGTAAGTACTGCTCTGTCACCAGCGTATTCATGTCCACATCGCCGCCGTTAAGCACGTATCCCAGCTTCCTTGCAATAAGGGCATCGTGGTCGGTTATGTATAGCCCTTCCTTCAACATATATATTAATAGCTCCAGAAGTGCCCTGCCCGACCTTCCGGCTACCTTGATACTGTCTCTGGGACGCGGCGGACGATAGCTCTCTCTGGCTAAGTCGAGCACTATCTGTTTGGCATCGTACAGCAGGTGGTCCTGGTTCATCGTAATTTTGTCGTACGGACTCAAGTAGTCCAATCCGCGGGCGTCCTGCGCAGAGGTTGATACCTTGGCCATGGCTATAGTTTCGAAACACCTGGCAACATAAGGGATAATGTCTGTCTGGCCTCCGCCCGGCACGGCACTGGGCACAGTCGGAGGTATGTGATCAATGGTTCTCAGGAGCATCTCTTTGCAACCCCCGCCAGCAGGAATCAAACCCACTCCTACCTCTACCAACCCCATGTAGCACTCAGCGTACGCTCTCACTTTGGAGGCAGCCAGACATACCTCGCATCCTCCGCCCAGGGTCATGCGGAAAGGCGCAGCCACAATGGGCCGGTATGAATATTTGATGCGCATGCAAGCCTGTTGGAAGCTTCCAATCGCAAGCTCCAGATCGCCCCAACTCTTATTTATTGCCGCGGGATAAATCTGTCGCAGGTCTGCGCCGACGCAGAAGTTGGCACCTTGATTGCCAATGACTAGCCCCTCGAAGTTCTCCTCTACCTCCGCGACGCTGTCGTTTATCATCTGTATAACATTGGGATCAATGGAATTGTTCGGGGAATGGAATTCAAGGCAGGCCACCCAGTCTCCCATGTCCACAAGGCTCGCCCCTGCGTTAGACTTTATCAGCCTCTTTCTATCTTTTATTGAAGGAAGAAGGATGATGCGGGGGTTCTCCTCTATCTTCTCGTAATCTGCCTTTTGGAAATCGAAATAGTAGCGCTTCCCGCGCCGCTTCTCGTAGAACCGCTCCCTCCCCGATTTGAGCATGCGGGCGATGTTGTCAGGAATCTTTTCGCCCTCTTTCGTCATTCTCTCCACGGATTTCTTGAGCCCGATAGTATCCCAAGTCTCGAACGGGCCGAGCTCCCAGTTGTAGCCCCACCTCATGGCCTGGTCTACACTCAATATATCATCAGCTATCTCAGGCACTTTAGCGGCGCAATAAATCAGCATTCTCTTGAGGGCCTTCCAGGCAAAACGCCCGGCCCGGTCCTCTGAATAGACCAGGGTCTGTAATCTGGCTGCCGGGTCGCTTACTTTCTTGAGTTCATCCAGAACAGGGAACTTGGCCTTGCTCTGCGGCACGTAGTCGACTTTGTTGTAATCCAGGGTAAATATCTGCGTGCCTTCGGCGCCGACCTCCTTTTTGTAGAAACCCTTGCCTGACTTGTCTCCCAGAAGGCCGGACTCCACCATTTTCTTCACAAAGTCAGGTATGGTGAAATCCTTCTTCTCTGCGGTGTCCTTTATATTGTCTGAGACATTCTGCGCCACCTTGAGGAAGGTATCCAGCCCCACCATATCCGATGTCCTGAAAGAGGCACTCTTGGGCCTCCCCATGGGAGGGCCGGTTATGGCATCGACTTCGTCGATTGTATAGCCGCCCTCTATCATAGTCTTGATTACGCCCAGCATGCCGTAGACGCCTATCCTGTTTGCGATAAAGTTGGGCGTGTCCTTAGCGAAGACGATGCTTTTCCCCAGTTGCACCTCGCAGAGCTCAGCCATGAACGATACTATATCTTTATCCGTGAGCTTACTTGGGATTATCTCCATGAGCTTCATATGCCTCGGTGGGTTGAAAAAATGTGTTCCTAGGAAGTTGGTCCTGATCTCTTCAGGTAGTCCTTCCGCAATTCGCTCTATGGACAGCCCGGAGGTATTCGTGCTGAAGACAGCGCCGGGCTTTATAAATGGCGCAACCTTTCCCAGCAACTCTTTCTTTATCCTCAAGTCCTCCACCACTGCCTCGATAATCCAGTCAACCTCTGCAAGACGCTGCAGGTCGTCCTCGAAGTTGCCCGGGGTGATTAATTTGGCATCGGCAGGGATATACATAGCAGGCGGGCTTGCGCCTATAGTTCCCTGTATACCCATCATGGCAAACTTGTTCCTGAACTGGGGGGATTGCCTGGTCAGCCCCTTTTTAATATCCTGCTTGTCCAGTTCTGGAGGAACGATATCCAGAAGATAAGTCGGTATGTCCACACCAGCCAGGAGAGCGGCAATCCTGCTCCCCATCACGCCGGATCCAAGCACCGCGGCCTTTCTAATTATTCTTCTTTTCATGGTTTTCTCCTGTATATATTATCTCACATTATCTCTGGGGTGCGTACTTCATATCGCTACAGGGAACATAAAAAAGCCCCCTTTTTTAGAGACCCTCGGGGAATTTGATAATAGTCGTATACTTGGAGTTTGTCAACATACGGAATCAGCCTCCTTGACGTTACTCCCTGGACTCACCGAAAATGTCATAGATTTTCAACAATTTTCGCAGTCGTTTTATAACTTCTTCATAAGAAGTCGGCTAGCATGTCCGTATGGGTAAGCCTCGTTTAATAGGCCTGCGCACATAAGTATTAAGTATGAAAGAGGTGAAATCATGCCTGGACGGTTCAAGAGGTGGAAGCCCACGACCTTCATGGCGATGGCTGCGCAAATGTGGCCGAGACCGGATCAGCCGATTGTATATGGCTCTGTCGAAATCGACATGTGTAAGGCGCTGGATTATATTAAGCAATATTCCGAGAAGCACGGAGTACACGTAACCGTCACGCATCTCGTGATCGCTATCCTGGCACGGTACCTGAAGAAGTACCCTGAGGCAAATGTCAAATGCGAGGCGGGGAAATTTTACCAGAGGCAGGACATAGATATATTTGTCCTGGTATCAATACCCGGAAAGAAAGAGGACCTTGGTGGCGTGATACTGAGAAACTGCGATGAGATGTCGCTGGCAGATATCGCCTATAGGTTAAGGGACAAGGCTACTGAGGTAAAGCATGGTAAGGACGAGACATACGGGAAATCCAGGAGCATGTTTGCGAAATATCCACCCTGGGTCACCAAGATTATTGTGAAATTCGCTGATTTTTACCTCAACAGGATGAATAGGGATCTCTCCAGCCAGGGTATGCCGAGGGACCCCTTCGGCTCAGCTATGGTGACTTCGGTGGGCATGTTTGGCGTTGAAGAGGGCTATGGGCCGATTATCCCTTTATCCCGAATACCCATATTCATTGTGGTCACAGAGGTCAGGGACAGGCCGTGGGTGGAGGATGGGAAGGTCGTGGCTAGGCCCATAATGAAGCTCATGGTCACGCTGGACCACAGGGTGATGGATGGCTTTAAGGGCGGCCAGCTTTCCGCAGAGCTAAAGAGGATCCAGGATCCCGAGAAGGTATTCGGCTTTGCGGAAAAGATACCTGTGGGGCAAAGAACCGAGGTCGAGGAACCGGTCGAGCCTGTCTCCTGCACCAAAGTGGAAGGTTATTGAATATAGCAATCCACTCTGTCTATTACTTTATCAACACTGTCCTTCTCTAACTTTAGCCTTAAAAAGTCTTCCCAACCCCTCTTGACAAAGCGGTATATACCTATTACAGTCTACGGTATATACTTATTTTAGGGCGGGCTAATGGCTGGAGAGCACGGAAGGTGCCCTAACTGTGGCAGCGATCGGGTAGTGAAGGCCGGGAGATATAAACGCGGCCCGAACGGTGTGGAACAACGCTATCTCTGCAACGCCTGCCGTAAATTCACCACCAAGCCTATTCGACAGCTTGAACTTATTAAGTTCCAGGAGTTGCCGAGATGAAGGATAAAAATGGAAGTACCCCATCAGATCCAAGGGTCTCGAGAACAGGGGCAGGATCTCAGTCGCTGCGAGCAAAAAAAATAGCTATAGCGTCAGATTCCCCGGGTAATCAAGACAAAGGAGGACAAGTGTCGGTACTGTGCGATGAGCTGGTGGCGAAGCTTGAGGAGGTGGACCAGATGATACGCGAGGAGATAAAGAGAGAGCTGAACTCAGACGGGCATAATCACTCGGCATCCTCGCGACTGGCATGTTTGATAAGGTCCCGCGCCGATGTTCAGAGTGCAATCACGAGTCTTCTTGGCGCCAGCCACTAAAGTATTTAAAAAGAAGAAATATTTAAAATTGCTCTATGAAATATGAAGGCCCCGGAGCCCGTATTTAGTGTAACTGTGGGGCATTATCTCAAAGTACTCTGTAAGCATCTTCCCTGTGGTGGGCTACTCTTAGTATCGTGACCGCTCTGATAGCGTCGTCTACAGCATATACTGTCCGTGGCGGATTTGCCTCTGCCGACAATATCATAATCTCGCTCAGATAGTGCATCCCATTCTTTTTGAACCACCCGCCTTAGAATTACTTCATAGCTCGACGATGATGTGCTTGGCTGCCATTTTAATTCGTTGTGGGAGCAATTGACAGAAGCGGTACGGTTCTGCGAAGATGTATTAAGAGAGGGTTCCCCTGGGTCTTTTTCGAAATCGAATAGGGAGGTGCGGTTAAATGAGCGATGGTTTAAAGTCAAAGCAGGATTATGCGGTATATAAGAAACTGGCTCAACGTCTGGATACTATCCCCAACGGCTTTCCTGCAACTGAAAGCGGAGTGGAACTAAAATTGCTGGCTAAGCTGTTCACGCCGGAAGAAGCAGCCCTGGCGCTGCAGTTGAAGCTGACGCCAGAGTATGCCGAGCAGGTAGCACAGCGCACTGGAGATGACCCGCAAGCATTGGAGGCTACCCTGAAAGGCATGGCTGGCAAGGGTTTGATACGGATGAAACGGGGACAGAAAGCGCCTGTCTTCGGCCTGATGCCCTTCGTTGTCGGTATCTACGAGATGCAAATCACCCGCATGGACAAGGAGCTAGCACAGATATTCGAGGACTACTATAAGGAAGCATTCCATAAGATGCTGCATTCGGGGCCTTCCATACACCGCGTAATCCCCGTGGAGCAGGCTGTGCAGACGGGGCTTCAGGTGCTGCCCTACGAGAGCGCCTCGGAGATACTGTCGCATGCGCAGTCATGGGGAGCTTTAGACTGCATCTGTCGCGTGCAAAAGAAGCTACTGGGAGAGCCGTGCAAACACCCCGTAAACGTATGCCTGATGTTCAGCAGAAAGCCTAATGCCTACGAGAAGGCCCAGCACATAAGGTCATTGACAAAAGAGCAGGCACTGGAACTCCTGCGCCAGGCGGAGGAGGCCGGGTTAGTTCATACCACTGGCAACCACCTGGGCGACCAGGACTATATCTGCAACTGCTGTTCCTGCGCCTGCGCTATACTGCGCGGCGCTTCTGAGTACGGCATTCTCACTGTGTTGGAGCCATCGGCTTTCCGGGTCAGTGTGGATGAGAACCTTTGCGTTGGCTGTGACCTTTGCATCGAGCGCTGCCAGTTCAAGGCGCTGTCTATAGTGGACGGCATTTGCAAGGTAGACGAACAGCGCTGCTTTGGCTGTGGCATCTGCATATCATCCTGCGGCGATGGTGCACTCAGTCTGGCACCTAGACCGGCCAGCGAGGTAAAGACGCCGCCGCAGTCCCTGGCCGAATGGATGATGGAGCGGGCCGCAGTGAGAAAGCTCGATCCGCAGAAGCTGGAAGAAGTTATAGGGAAAATCCAGCAGTAAAGGCGAACTGATGTGTTCGTCTTAATGCGCTCGAAATGAGACAAAAGTTACATAAAAAGACTGGTTCTCTTGCTACGATATGTTTGATTAAGATTTCGAGAGCTATCTCTAGAAGGAGGGTAGAACATTGAGAGAAAAGGTTGAAGCAGCGCTTGCCCTTATTAGGCCTACTTTACAGGCTGATGGTGGAGATGTAGAACTGCTGGACGTCAAAGAAGGTATCGTCTCGTTGAAGCTTACCGGAGCCTGCGGAGGCTGTCCTATGTCTACGATGACCTTAAAGAATGGGATTGAGCGTATTCTCAAGCACGAAGTACCTGAGATTAAAAGTGTAGTCGCTGCTTAGAATAATAGACTCGAATATCCTGGCTGATGCGAGCGGACTTAGCTATTCAGATTTGCTAAGCCCGCTCTTTGTCTTATAGTACAGGTAGAGCAGCTTACAGTTAAGTTCGAATTCGTCCAGCGCTCGGAGGGAAGGTACGCCGGGCTGGGAAGATTTCATTAAGCTGTCATCGAAGATAGCCCGAGGAAATAGCTCCTGAAGTTTTACAACTACGGTATTGAAGTTAGCCAGGGACGAAGGGGCTATTTGGTTACCTAGAAATGAATAGGACAGGCCGTGCTGCAGCACCTGCACGGCAGGCTCCGCAGATTCGCGGTTGTAGACCCTCGCCAGAGGTTCCTTCTGTATTGTTGCCCCGCTGATTTTCTCTTTGATCTTGCGGGAGATGGGTATGCCGCCCGCCAGCAGGGTAGCACCCCAATTTATTTCCTTCCTGGTTTTTATGGTTTCTTCCTCTGTAGGAGTCTGCATAATACCTTTTAGAATCAAAAAGACATCGCTATCTGCTATTCTCTTCTTCTGACCGCCTTTACTGCGAAATATGGCTTCTCCCTCTAAGAATTCTGCAGTAAGGGCAGTGAAGACTTTTGGCTTAAGCAACTCCGAGTTCGGGCAGATGAAAGCTACCAGCCCCAGCTCTGTCAGGTTGCGAGCTGTTGATTCTGCCTCCTGGGCGCTGGGATAGTGAGCGACCAGCCTGGGAAGACCGCCGCTCAGGAGAAGGCGTGTCTGATAAGGGTCTTTGTTGATAATGGCAGCTACCTTAGTAATGACGTCTGGCTTGGGGACGTCAGGGGTAGCTACTGCGACATGGACGACCTCATTCCCGGCCATGAACCTCTCCCCTCCTGGACAGTTGGGCCGTATTATGACGACTTCTTCTTGTTCAGCTTGTCTCCGAACTCGTCCAGCCTCTGCTCAAGCTGTTTCTGTCGCAAGGAGATGGTGAAGTCACCGCGGGTCCTCTCGAGAACGCCTCGCACCATGTCTGTGGTGCGCCTCAAGCCGCCGGTCAAGGCGTCGTGGAAATCTATGGTCACTAGAAGGCTGTAAATGTCGTCCATGGCCCAGAGTATTTCCTCGCAGCGCTCGATCTTGCCTTCTCTCAGGGTATCGAGCAGGTGCCGTCTCATCTCGCCTGCCGCCTCGCCCAGTCCGTTGAGGTAAGCGGCGTAGCTTACGCCAAGCTCATCAGGGTCAGGCAGTGTTTCGCCTGCTACCAGAGCCAGCGTAATGCAGGCCTCGGCGTACTCTTTGGTTCCGTTGTGGACAAAGCACCCGTAGGCCAGCTCGCCATGCTGGGCGAGGGTGTGAGTCATATCTTCGACATTAGCACGTGCCGAGCCTATGAGCTCCCTAGCCTGGTCGAATTCTCTCCGGTGCACGGCACGGATAGCATTAGCGCTGAAGCGAATTGTTTCCCGGGAGAGTTCCAGCCCCTTCTCACGGGCGCTGTCCTCTGCGGCGAAGTAAATGCGCACCTTATCCGTGATCGAATCAAGCCTTGCAGTGGGTCTATTCATTTAGCACTTCCTCTGTTTATTATGGGTAGCCTAGAGCAGATGCTCTAGGCTACCCTGTTTTGCTGTGTCCTTTGTTTATTATCTCTGCAAGCCTCTGGCTTGCCTCTTTGACATTGTCAGCGCCGAGCACGGCGCTGATTACGGCTACTGCATCGGCGCCGGCGCTGATAACATTGGCGATATTATCCTCGTTTATGCCTCCGATAGCAACTACAGGCACTGACACCTTCTTTTTCACCTGTCGCAACGTTTTAAGTCCGGCAAGTCTTGCCCCTGACTTCGATGGAGTGGAGTAAATTGATCCCACAGCTATGTAGTCGGCGCCCTCCTTCTCGGCTTTAAGTGCCTCTTCCAGCGTGGCCGAGGAGCAGCCCAGGATTTTGTCCGCGGGCAACATCTTGCGAGCAGTATCGAAAGGCAAATC
>JAJYLC010000105.1 GCA_021787935.1 Chloroflexota bacterium
TGACAAAACCGCGGTAGTTTTTATCGACATAGCGTCTGTGCCCGCACCGGGCTCGGTCAGGGCGTAGGCTCCAATCTTTTCACCTCGAGCCATGAAGGGGAGGTATTTCGCTTTTTGAGCTTTATTGCCGAAATAGATAAGTGGCTCCGAGCCAATCCCGGTGTGGTCGTTCAGAGTTAAGCCAAACGAACCTGCTGCCGAGCAGTGCTCCACAATCAGCAACGCTGTTATCATGTCCAGTTGCGAGCCGCCGTATCGTTCTTCCATCTCGGCTCCTAGCAATCCCAATTCTCCAGCCTGTAGCATGAGTTTACGGCTCAGCTCCCAGTCTTTGTGCTCCAGCTTTTCTATATTGGGTGTTATCTCGTTTTTTATAAAACGCTCCGTAGTGCTGATTATCATCTGGTGCTCTTCATTGAAATCCTCAGGTGTAAATATCTCTCTGGCAGGCACATCCTCCAGGAAAAACGAGGCACCCTTTCTAATCAATTTTTCTTTCATTTTTAACCTCCTCGATTATTTTGTTGTAGTTAACCTGGGTTTACGCAATTTATAACTCACTTCTTGATATGAGTTCGTGTGTTATTGAGAGCAAACTCCTTCTCGTTTTGAGAGTACTCACGGATGACCTTGGATGCCAGGGCGGCGTTTCCCTCCTCGATATATTTCACCGCATCCTCGAAATACACTACATTTCTTTTGAGGTCCTCTTTCCTTCTGGCGAGCGAGGCAAACTGGATGCGGCGCGCGCTTGGCTCCAAGTCCCGGAGCAGCCTGGCCAGCAACGGGTCTCTGGCTGCCTCAATCTTGACTACAAAAAATTCAAAAATAGCATTATAATAATCATAGGTATCACCCTTTAGGGCGCAGGCTTCTATTTTGCTTAAGGAACGGCGAATTTGTGTAAGGTCTTTCCTGGTTCTGTTCTGAGCGGCCTTTCTGGTTGCCAGGGCTAGCAATTCTATCAGAATATCATAGAGGCGATCGATGAAGGAAACCGATAATTCGCTGACTTGGGCACCCCGGCGTGGTACAAGCTTCACCAATCGCTTATTTTCCAATATGCGCAGTGCTCCTCGAATCGGCCCTCTGCTGACGCCAAGCTCACGTGCCAGCTTTGTTTCTAATATTCTCTCTCCGGGAGATAGTTGCCCTCTTATTATTCGGTTTGATAGGTATTCGGCTACCTGTTCGTCAAGATTTTCTAGGGGCTTAAATTTCATTTAGGGAGGATCCTCCGGAAATCTAATCTTGATGTGAATATATCCGACATTTTGTAAATTGTCAACAGTTGACAGTCATTTTATGTGTTGGTATTATCTTCCCGAATCATCGTGACAGGGATAATCATTCAGGGGGTTCGTATGACTACTATGGATTCGAAGTCAACAAGGGTTTTCGATTATGTAATCGTCGGCTCCGGTTTCGGGGGAAGCGTTTCTGCTATGCGCCTGACTGAGAAGGGCTACAAGGTGCTTGTTCTGGAGCGAGGCAAGCGTTATCGTGACCGGGACTTTCCCTTCAGCAACTGGCTGGTATGGAAGTTCGCCTGGTTACCTTTATTGCGTTGTTTCGGGATATGGGAGTTCACTCCTATGGAGTGCGGGCTAATCTTGCACGGCGCAGGAGTGGGAGGCGGAAGCCTCTGCTATGCTGGTGTACTGGAGGTTCCGGACGATAAGCTGTTCGAAAACGAATCCTGGCGGAACCTTGCTGATTGGAAAACTATACTGGCCCCGCATTACAAAATGGCACAACGCATGCTGGGCGTAGCTATTAATCCGAAGCTGTGGCATGCAGATGATGTGTTGAAAGAAATAGCTGAGGAGATGGGTCAGGGCGATACTTTCCGTCCTACCTATACGGGCCGCTTCTTCGGCCCAGAGGGAGTGGAGGTTCCCGACCCTTACTTCGGTGGTGAGGGCCCGGTGAGACGGGGATGTCAGCACTGTGGCGGTTGCATGGTAGGTTGCCGTAACAATGCCAAAAACAGCTTGGACAAGAATTACCTCTACTTTGCCGAAAAGGGGGGCGCTGAGGTCAGGCCTGAAGCGGAGGTTACTGGAATCAGACCTTTACCCTCAGGTCAACCGGATGGCGCAAGATATGAACTGGCCTATCAGCATTCTACTGCCTGGTTTCTTAAACCCAAGCAGCACGTACGTGCACGTAATGTGGTAATCTCTGCCGGCGTACTGGGGACTATGAAATTGCTTTTTCAGTGCCGCGACGTTGCTCGCTCGCTTCCTAACATCTCGCAGCGTTTGGGTGATATGGTGCGCAATAATAGCGAAGCCCTGCTGGGTGTGTCAAGCCGCCGTGGGGGTAAAGTTGACTACTCCAAAGGTATAGCCATCACGTCGATATTTCATGGAGACGAATTGACCTGCATCGAGCCGGTACGGTTCCCTGACGGTTCGGGGTTCATTCTACTCATAGCAGGTCCATTAATCCATAAGTCACCGAGAGCAATGGTGCGGTTGGCCAGATTCATGTGGGAGATTTTACGCCATCCTCTGGACTACGCCTGGGGCCATATGCCGTTCGGTTGGGCCCGTCGTACCACTATCTTGCTTGTCATGCAGACCGTGGATAACCGGGTTCGCATACGCTTGGGGCGCAGTTTGCTCACCTTTTACCGCCGGGGCCTGGTTTCGAAACCGGATGTTGAACAGTCGATCCCACCCCGAATTGATCTCGCGCACAAGGTCACGCACGATTTTGCCGATAAGACAAACGGGATTGCTGCCGGTTCGATTAGCGAGACTTTGCTTAACATGGAGACTTCTGCGCACGTTTTGGGTGGCTGCCCCTTCGGTAGAGATGATAAGGAGGGGGTAGTGGGCCTGGACTGCCAGGTACACAATTATCCGGGTCTTTATGTGGTGGATGGGTCAATCGTACCCGCCAATCCGGGTGTTAACCCGAGCTTGACCATCACCGCTTTGGCAGAATATGCTATGAGCCAGGTGCCGTCCAAGAATGGACAAAATCGAAATATAAGCATCCATTAGTTGGAAGGGGGCAGTAATGTTTGGGGGACATGGAAAAATTCTGAGGATTGACCTGTCTAAGGCCAAAATTACGCAGGAGGATATCCCGCAAAACCTGTTTGATAAATTCCTTACTGGTGCCGGGTTAGCGACCCACTATCTTTATCGCGATGTCCCCAAAGGTGCAGAACCTCTGAGGGCGGAGAATGAGCTTATACTTATGACAGGGGCGTTAACGGGAACGACAGCGCCCAGCACTGGCAGATTCAACTGGGTTTTCAAGTCTCCTTTGACCGGTCTCTGGGCCCAATCGAATTCTGCAGGCTTCTGGGGAGTGGATTTTAAAAAAACAGGCTTCGACGGGATAATATTTCAGGGCATCTCACCAAAACCTGTTTACCTTGTAATCACGGAAGATAAGGCTGAGCTAAAAGATGCCAGCCATCTGTGGGGTAAGGGCGTTTTCGAAACTACAGACGTAATACGGAAGGAGCTAGGTGAGAAGTTCAATGTCGACTGTATCGGCATAGCCGGCGAGAACCTGGTCAGGTATGCCAGCATTATGAATGACCTGCACCGGGCAGCGGGGAGATGTGGTGGTGGAGCTGTGATGGGTTCGAAAAGACTGAAGGCTATCGCCGTATTTGGAAAGAAGCCGGTGAAACTGGCAAACCCCTCTGCCTTTGCTGAGGTGTCTAAGAAGCAGTTCGAGCTGCTTGATCAGCATATGTTCAAGGTAGCACTGGAGACATTCGGCACTAACGTCGTCATCGACTTGGTAAATGTCAGGGGAGGATTTCCGACCAGAAACTGGCAGACCAGTGTATTTCCTGAGATAGAAGAAATAAATTCACAGGCCCTTAGTGAAAAAGTCTTAGACCAGCCGCTTGGGTGCTTCGCCTGCCCCTTGAAATGCGGTAGGGGCAGTGAAATCAGGAGAGGCAAATATAAGGGTGCCAAGGGTGAAGGTCCGGAGTACGAAAGCGTGGGGACGTTGGGCGGCGGGTGCCAGCTCACGGACATGGAGGCGATTACCAAGGCACATTATCTCTGCAACGATTACGGCTTGGATACCATTTCTACCGGGGCCACTATAGCCTTCGCCATGGAGTGCTTTGAGAAGGGGATATTGACAAAGAAGGATACAGGCGGATTGGAGCTTAAGTTTGGTGATGCTGAAGCTGTGATTGAGGCGATACACAAAATAGCCAAAAGAGAGGGCATCGGGAATCTCCTGGCTGAGGGCACAAGGCGGATGGCACAGAAACTGGACAGAGGTGCCGAGAAATTCGCCATGCATGTTAAGGGCCTGGAGCTTCCGGCTTATGATTCCAGGGCGGTTCAGATCACCGGTCTGGCTTATGCTGTCGCCAATAGAGGTGGCGACCATGTTACCGCCTATATTCAAGGGCCTACCTTTCTAGACATCCCCTTCCTCTGTATTCCGGATAGCCAGATTAAGGATCCCCTAGTGGCCGATCCCAACGAAGTCCATGTTCTGATAGCATTAGAGAATGTGATGACGGCTCTGGATACGCTCGGGGCATGTAAGTTCATGGGGTTCTGTGTATCTTCTGAAGAGTGGGTTGAGCTCGTAGAACACTGCCTGGGGCATAAATTTACCTATGACGATTTAGTAAAAATTGGGGAGAGGGCTTATAATCTCGCCAGAGTCTTCAATGTTAGAGAAGGGGTAACCAGGGCCGACGACACGCTGCCGCCGCGCTTATTCGAAGAACCATTAACTGAAGGGCCGGCCGCAGGAAAGGTGAATGAGAATCTACCTGCGATGCTGGACAAATACTACGAGCTAAGGGGTTGGGACAAGGCTACCGGTAAGCCTACCCCTGAGAAGCTCAAGGAACTGGGACTGGAGGAGTACATCGCTGATATCTGGGGTAAATGAAGGATAACATATGACAGATAAGATAAAAGGCACTGATAGACCCTGGCTCAAGAGCTATAAGCTGGGGCCGTATTCATTGAAGAAGACACTGGAGCCTTATCCTAAAACACCCGTCTATAAGTTCCTGGATGACTCGGCTGAGGCCTATCCCGGCCAGGTCGCTGTGGAGTATCTGGGAAAGAAGATAAGATACAGCGAGCTCAGAGAGTATGTAAATAGGCTAGCTAATGCTTTCGCGGGGCTGGGTGTAAAGAAAGGCGACAGAGTTGCATCAATTCTCCCCAACTGCCCGCAATTTATCATGACCGATTTCGCCTTATCAAAAGCAGGAGCTGTCCTTGTCCCGTGCAGCACGCTGCACAAAGTCCATGACCTGGAGTATGAGATAGGTGCCTCCGGAGCGGAGACTGTGGTCTGCTCCGATGCAGCCTTAAGTCTGGTTATGCCGCTGAAGGAAAAGACAAAACTCAGGAACATTATTGTCACCTCCCCGATGGACTACGCTGCAGAACCGCCCGAGGTGAAACAGGTTCCCGGCGCTCTCCAGTTCAAAGACCTTATAGCTCAGCATGAACCCAAGCCCCCTCAAGTTGACATAAATACAACCGATGATTTAGCTTACCTATCTTTCACCGGTGGCGCTACGGGCGTCCCCAAAGGTGTGATGATAACCCACTACAACAGGGCATGCAATGTAAGGCAGGCCTTGTGGACCCTCGAACCTTTGTGGCCCGGGCTCAAGGGGAAGGCCGCTACTGAGCTAGTTGTGCCTCTGTTTCACTCCTACGGACATCTGGGGATGCATATCAGCATCACTCTAGGCTTGCGTATCCTGCTGGTTTCCGACCCCAGAGATATGGACCAGACTATAAAGCTGATGAAGGAGAATCGACCTATGCTGGTCTGGGTTGTCCCCACCCATCTTATGGTGATAGCTGAGAGGAAAGTAGGGAGATTGCCGGTCATGTTCATGTCCGGCGCAGCGCCGCTCCCGGAGGGAGTTTTTAACGCTATCAAGGCCGACATTATGATGCCGGTCACAGAGGGCTACGGCCTGACCGAATGTGGTCCCATGTCTCATGTAAACCTGTCCACCTTCTCCAAGATTACCGGTTTTGCCGCCAAGGAGACGCTGGGTATAGGGCTGCCGGTTCCCGATACGGAAGCGAAGATAGTAAGTCTGGAAACCGGGGAGGAGCTGGGAGCCGGAGAAAGCGGCGAGATATTGATTCGCGGGCCCCAGACCATGAAAGGATACTGGCCTACGCCTGGCAGCGGCCTGGAGAACGGTTGGCTGCGTACCGGCGACATCGGTAAGATGGACGAGAACGGTTACTTTGTTCTTGAGGACAGAGTCAAGGATATGGCTAATATCTCAGGATATAAAGTTTATACTACGGACGTAGACGATTGCTTATTTAAATATCCTGGTGTAGCTATGGCTGCCGCGGTGGGAATCCCTGACCCAGAGCGCCCGGGAAGCGAAAGGATAAAGGCCTTCATCAAGCCCAAGGAGGAATACAGGGGCAAGCTGAATGCAGATGACATTATCGCGTATTGCAAGGAAAAGCTCCCCGCCATCGCTGTCCCCAAATATGTGGAATTCAGAGATGAGATGCCCTTGACTGTAACCGAGAAAATATTTAAAAGAGCACTAAGAGAAGAAGAGATCAAGAAAATGAAGGAGCAGGGAGTGCTGAAGTAACAAGGAGGGAGAGACATGATTCCATATGCGACACCGGAATGGGTAGCTGAGGTGGGCAAGAATTATAGGGCCAATCCCGACAACCAGAACAAGTTTTTTAAGGGCATGACCATATTTCTTTCCTTTCGCATTCTGGCAGACCCAAGGTTTGGTATAGATAAGGATATTTATTTCTGCAGTGACGTTGTGAATGGTGCTCTGCAGGATGATAGCGCGCTTTTAAGTAAGGAAGATGCTGAAAATAAATCGGACTTTATATTGAGCGCTCCTCCTGAAATGTGGAAGAAACTTATCAAGAAGGAGCAGGGCTTTGTTTCTTCCTTCATGAGCGGGAAAATCAAACTGGATAAAGGGTCGAAGGCGAGGGTTATCGGGTTGGCTTCTAAGAGCGGGCCCCTGATCGAAAATTTCTACAGGATTGATACCGAATGGCCCGATGAGATGTCGCCGCAGAGATTGGAAGAATATAAGGCGCTGGTCAAAGGATTTAGGGAGAAATTAAAAGTCTAACCTTTAGGGCAATAGCAATAACTTCTAGGTGAAACGCACCATCGTTTTTACCGCTTTGTACTTCCCCTTATGCAGATTGACCTCAATCATTTCGCGGTAGTCTTCCAGAGCGAAGACATGAGTTATCATGGGTTCAAGAGAGACCTTTTTCTGTTTCACTAAATCTATGGCTATCTCGAAGACATGCTCTTTTTTGCCGCGTAAATCGGTATATCCGAAGCAGTAAACACCCTTTATAGTCTGGAGTTTGAGCCACAGGGGAGTAAGGTCGATCTTCACTTGCTTACCGATGCCCACCACGCTCAGAACTCCCCCTGTCCTGAGCACCCTCATATCAGCATTAAGTGTCTGTGTACTGGCTACGGTATCGAATATCTTGGTAAAGCCGCCCATAAGTATCTTCGGGCCAAGCAATGGTTTATATGCTTTGGCTCCGGTGATACGCACTGTGTTGTTCAGCATATCACCGTCCGTGATGAGGTGGCTGGCGCCTGTTTGAGATACCAACGCAGCATGGAAGCGCGAGGGCTCTGCCACCGTGATGGGACATTCTATGCCCAGGTCGTGTATTGACTGGACGATGAGGTTGCCTATCACGCCGCCGCCGATGATGAGCACCTGGTCGTCGGGGCCAGGCATGTTGTCGAGCACAGCCTGAAGCGTTACCGAAAGCGGCTCTATCATGGCGCCCTCTTTAGTGGATACGCCCTGAGGCAGTTTGAAAATCTGACTCTTGTGCGCCACGAGATACGGCGCGAAGCCTCCGCCCAGGTCGCGAGAAATGCCGATGAACAGGCCCGGAGAAGTATTGCCCTCAGCGAAGTTCTCACAGTTGGCAGGCCTTCCCATACTGCACGCTCTGCATTCTGTCTCGATTCCCCGGGTGACGCAGTTCAGATGTGGAGCAACGGTAACCAGTTCTCCTGCCTTTATGCCCTCGACATTTTGCCCAACCTCCATTACTTGGCCGCAGAACTCATGCCCGATGGTGCAGGGGAACGAGGTGAAGGGCGAAGCTGCCGGAGAGTCCTTGAGAAAGATGAGGCTCACGTCGCTGCCACACAGGCCGCACATAAGCGTCTTGATTTTTACCCAGTCGGGAGAAGGCAAGGATGGCTCGGGGACATCGGCAAGCCGAATCGTAGCCAGGGGGCCCTGATAGTAAAGTCGCGGACTCAATCTGCCCAGCACACTCAGCACTGCAAACTGGGGGACTGTTACAGAGAACTGAAGGGCTTTCATGGTTCTATCAGCCATATCTGGCTCTCCCTGTCCTGGGAAAAAGGGTCTGTAATCCCTTAGTATCCCCCCTTTATAAAAGGGGGGAGCATGGACGGTTCGCAAACAACCATCATGTTTCAGGAATAATCGTGTTTTTATTCCCAGACACAGACGCTGCCTGCGGCGTCGCATCCCTCCATCCATACACTGTCCAGCACAACCAAATCGGGCGGGACGATGTGCACTTCGGCATCGACAACTACGTCCAATACCGCCGGAAGGCCGGAGTTCACCGCTCGCT
>JAJYLC010000106.1 GCA_021787935.1 Chloroflexota bacterium
CTTGTGCTGTTCAACTCCTCGATAATCTTACCACCCTCTTCGCCGCCTACCGGCACCAGCTCGTGATATACCTTCTTTACAATGCCCAGCTTCAACTCCAGGTTAGTCAGTTGAGACTCCACCTGGTCCCAGTACCTGAACACCTTTTCAAAAAGCTCGCCCTGTATATCCCTGGGCGTGAAAATAAGGGGCACAAAAAACAACTTCCTTACAGTACGGTATTCCTCAACCGAGGGTTTTTCTATTTTGCCCAACTCTTGCGACATAATTCACCCCGTTCGAGCATAGAACCGTTCGTGGTAAGCCTGTCGAACCATGAACGGCCCTTCGACAAGCTCAGGGCGAACGGAGCACCCTACCCAAAAATCACCAGAAGTCTATATTCCTGATGTTCTCGGTTTCTCTGATAGTCTTGGTTAGCTCGCGCCTT
The DNA here is from genome assembly GCA_021787935.1 of Chloroflexota bacterium. GTDB lineage: Bacteria > Chloroflexota > Dehalococcoidia > SZUA-161 > SZUA-161 > JACWAE01. The sequence goes on from JAJYLC010000106.1 coordinate 431, forward strand.
GCTGCCTCATCCTCAACAGGCTCCACTTCCGATACAAGCAGCCCGGCTTTATTCTGCTTCGATTTCCATTTAGATATGAACCCCGGCACCACGGCATAGCCGCAGGTACCTCCTCCACCACAACAGCTAGATTCCAGCGTAGAAGTCCCAATTACATAGAGCACTTCCTTGCCGTCATACTTTAATCGCTCTTCCTTGCACGGGATATAGAACCCCGATAGCCCCCTGACCTCCTCACCTAACGGCAGATGCGTATACTCCTGTTTCATCTCGTCTCCTTCCCCTCCAAACGCCTTGATTTTGACGCTTTGGGCTTGTCCTTACCAGGTTTAGTTTGCTTCTTATTGGCGAAGCCTTTCATGCGAAACCAGGAAGGCGTGCGATAACCTTTTACGCTCATTTCTTCATTCGCGGCAACGCAGCCGTTGACTTCCCCAGAGTTACCCTACGGCCCTTTTGGTTCTGTGCCCAGCTTTCAATCTCTACCAGCCCTTCCCCATCCTGTAAATACTTGTTAGCCACTTTGCCCTGGAATGTCATTATATCACCTGGGAAAACATTCCCTCTCATCTCAGCGTAATGCCTCCTCAGCATGCCTTCGCCGCCTATCCAGTTGGTCACAAGCTCCGCCAAGAATGCTGCATTGTGCGGACCGTGAGCGATGACATTGGGCAATCCCAGCATCTGGTTGGCAAATTGCAGGTCATAATGGTGCGGCCCGTAATCATTGACCGCCACACCCCATTTCAGTATGGTCACCATGCTTATTTCTTTCACCATTGCAGGCAGCGCAGTGCCCACCTCGACATCCTCGAAATATATCTGCTTCTTGCTCGGAGGTACGAGCTTCACCTCCTCCGGTGGCGGTGGGGGCTCTGCCGCTTTCGATGAAGACGAACCCTCAATGGATACCATGCCTTCGCTGGTTATCCCCGCCAGCTCGTTGCGCTGGTTGCGGTGCTCGTTCTCCATGCGCACAAACACCATTTTCCCCGATTTCCCCTCCCTTTCATATATATCGCCGATTTTGCCTGTGCTTGTTATAAGGTCGCCCGGCCTCAAAGGTAGAAAGAACTGGAACTCGTAGAAGGCCTGGAAGGTCCTCGGGAAAGGAAGCTCAAACGGTAGAATCGTGGCCATATGAGATAGGTCTGGCCGTTGCCTGAAGGCGCGGTTTGCCGGGTCGAACACGTGAAGGAAAGCCGGCGGGGCAATGATGCCTCCCCAGCGCGTCTTCTTCGCATATTTTTCGTCCTGCCACAGCGGATTCTCGTCCGTCGTAGCCTCGATGAACCTCTTAATAGCCCACAGCGACACCTCATCCGGTGGGAAATCCTCAAACAGCCTGGTGCCGATGGACTTCTTCATCTTGGGTGTAATCGCAGACTTACTTACCATCGAATTCCTTTCCTGGCAAATTCATAACTATTTTGCCATCTGATGTTATGAGTGTCAATTGCCACTTGTTCCTGCACTTCTCTTGTGCTATATTTATCTCAAAGATTATCGTAAATTAAACATTTACAGGAGAATAGTGTTTAATACACCAACTACTGCAAAGGAGAAAAGACCATGAATCCAGCATCATTAGCTCTGTGGGCGCTCTTTTTTGCACAGGCAACGGCTGATGTTGACAAGTTTATTGACAAAAAATTCGGGGCCGAAAAAGAGCTAAAAGCTGATCAGATTGTAGCGGACGCCTATGCCGCAGCTGTAAAAAAGCACGGGATAGACCTGGGGACATCAGTCGACCAAAAGGTCGACAAACTAGCTTTAATTTGCAGAGCTATGTGGGAACTACTTCGCGATAAGTATGACCTGTCTGACGAAATCCTGTTAAATAAAGTCAAAGAAATCGACTTATTAGACGGCAACCTAGATGGCAAAGTTAGTATTCCACCAAAAACGTGCGCTAAATGCGGTAGACCGGTGTCCAAAAGGCATGCGCGTTGTATATATTGCGGTGCCGAAACTGTTTTTAACACACCTTTTGATACATTATGACAGAGGTTCCGCCTACGGCGGGCAGTGGGCGCAGGTGGACATGAAGAGGCTGGTGCTCAGATAGCGGTCACCGCGATCGGGCAACAGCACCACTACAGTACCCGATTTCATACGCTTAGCAACCTTGAGAGCCCCCGCCGCCGCCGCCCCGCTCGACATCCCCACAAACAGCCCCTCTCTTGTTGCCAGAAGCCTAGTGGTCTCAAAGGCCTCGTCGTCTGTGATGGTGATCTCATCGTCCAGTGCGGACGACCTGAAAATAAGAGGCACTATGGATTCATGCAGGTTCTTCAGGCCCTGTATGCTGTGATTTACAGTGGGCTCCACCCCGATTATTTTCACCGCAGGCTTCTTCTCCTTGAAGTAATTAGATACACCCATCAGCGTTCCCGTGGTGCCCATCCCCGCTACGAAGGCATCTATTTCGCCCCTGGTCTGCTTGAATATCTCAGGGCCGGTAGTCTCATAATGGGACAGCACATTGCTCTCGTTATCGAACTGATTGGGCATAAAATACAGGTCGGGATTTTCCTCGAGTATTTTGTGTGCCTTGATTATGGCACCATCGGTGGACCGATTACCCGGCGTGAGATCGATCTCGGCTCCGAAGGCCTCGATGGTGCGGCGTCTCTCCACACTGACGCACTCAGGCATGGTCAGCTTCACTTTATAGCCTAAGGCTGCCCCAATCATCGCCAGGGCGATTCCTGTGTTGCCCGATGTCGGCTCCAAGATAGTCTTGCCGGGAACCAGCTTACCCGACTCGATGGCCTTCTTGACCATGTATAAAGCAGGACGGTCCTTGACCGAGCCTCCGGGATTGCTTCCCTCCAGCTTGGCCATCAACCTGACCCGAGCATGGCCGTCCAGATTCTTCAGCTCTACCAGCGGCGTATTCCCGATAGAATCGATGACGCTCATCTGTAATTCCTGCGGCAAAAATCCAAGCGAAGGTAAGCTTTCTTTCGAGATAATTATATCATCTGGCGCAATTTGTGTACATTCGTGGCTCAGCAAAACGTCCTGACATGCTATATAATAGGCACAGCTTCGTGCCCTAATGCTGAAATGAAAGAGCCGTTCCGAAGCAAGATGTGCGGCGAGGCGACCTTTGCTACGTTCAAAATTTAGTGGAGGCTATGATGATTCCCGAAGAGGCAAAGCAGTTCATAGGCAGAACAGACCCTCCCCATGTTAGAGAGGTTGAGGCTGGAGCTATACGAAGATATGCAGACGCAGCAGGCGACGATAATCCGCTCTATAGAGACAGGGAGCAAGCGAGGAAATCGAAATACGGAGACATAGTCGCTCCACCCGGATTTTTTGGCTGGCCGATCAAGCCCGTACCTGAGTTGGAGGCTATAATGGGCTTGATGTCCGCCGTAATTAATGCCGGCTACCATAGGATACTGGACGCTGGCATGTCATTCGAGTTTTTCTTGCCGGTACGAGTAGGGGATATCTTGATAGCCAGCCCAAAGGTGGCGGATGTAACCGAGAAGGAAGGCAAAAGCGGGACCATGATAGTATGCAGTTTTGAGACCACTTATCTCAACCAGAATGGCGACCCCATAGCCAAATCATATCAAAAGGTTATATGTAGCAAACCCCGGAATACAGGAGTTGAAAAGTGTTAGGACATCAGGTTTTCTGGGAAGACGTAGAGGTTGGCACCAAGCTGCCACCGCTGCCGAAAATCGTCGACTCGGTAACGGCAGTTAAATGGGTCGGGGCAATCGGAGGTTTCAATCCCCTTATGTACGAAGAAGAATTCGCCAAATCGCAGGGAATGAAAGGGCCGATAGTTCACGGTCTGCTCAAGCTTGCCTGGCTGGTCCATTTTGTAACTAATTGGATAGGAGACGAAGGCACTCTCAAAAAGATTTCTTGTGAATACCGGGGCGTTGACTATCCTCGCCGCATGAAGACTATGACCGAGCCGCAGGATGGGGAAACCTGGTTTTGTAAAGGAAAAGTTACTGACAAATATGTAAATGGTGAAGACCACTTCATAGTTCTGGAAATCGGGGTAGAAAATGGCAGCGGCGTCGTAACTACCCCGGGGGACGCTGTGGTCGTCCTTCCCAGCAGAGGGTAAATTCCTGGTGCAGAAAGAAAGGATATCAAATAACTGGTGAATCATGGGAGGTATGAACGGAAATGAGCTATGAGACAATGGAACTCGTGAAGCAGGACCGAATTGCAGTGCTCACCTTGAACCGACCCGACAAATTGAACGCGGTCAGCCCCCAAATGTGGTGGGACTTAGCAGCAGCAATGGATGAAATCCAGACTGACGATGAGATACGTGTGCTGATATTGACAGGCAAAGGTCGCGGTTTCCGTGCTGGTGCTGATGTTGCTGAAACACTCACGTTAGCGGTATCAGGTAACGCTCCGCCCAGAACTAAAGAGCAGTTGAAGGAGCCCGTTGGCATAGCCGGGCTGAGGCTGGCCAAGATCAAGAAGCCCACACTGGCCGCTGTAAACGGTGTAGCAGCGGGGATGGGGTTCTCGCTAGCTCTGGCATGTGATATAAGAATAGCTTCCGAGAATGCACGATTCACCAATGCTTTTGTTCGCATGGGGCTTATTCCCGACAACGGGCTAACCTACTTCTTATCGCGCCTGCTGGGACTGGCGAAAGCGCTGGAGATTATGTATACCTGCGAGCCGATTAATGCCAGGGAGGCAGAGCGAATCGGCCTGGTAAACCGGGTTGTTCCCGCATCTGACCTTATGGAAGTAACCATGGGTCTGGCAAAAAAGATTGTCGAGGCTGCTCCCATAGCGGTTGAAATGACCAAGCAGACAACCGTCAGGGCACTAAATTGCGACCTGGAGCAGCTGATCGAAATTGAGACCTATGCTCAGAAGGTCTGCATGGAGACCGGGGATTTTAAAGAAGGAGTCGCTGCCTTCCTGGAAAAGCGAGCTCCCAATTTCAAGGGTGTCTGACAGTCCCTGGCGTCCAGAGGGAAAGACCTTATTGGGGAAAACTGTGTACAGGGCCATTCCCCCCCTTCAAAATTGGCGCGCGCCCAGAGGGATTCAAACCATCGACCTCTGCGCGCGCATGTTTTATTATAGGCCCATCATCAGGGCTTTGTAGATTCCGGTCTCCTGCGACTTTTACTCAATGTAGTATCGCTGGCCTTGGGGCGCCAGCTTTACTTTACCTCTTTAAACGCCTGGTCTGCGCCGCTGCTGGCTATCTGCGGTTCCAGGATGTACTGACTGCTGTTTCCCGCCTTTATCACTGTGATGTCAAATACGAATGACGTTGTACCGTTTCCGCTGACGGTGAAAGGTTTAGAAATCTGGAGTTTATCGCTGGGCAGCTTCACATTGGCAGTCCCGCCACCAGCGCTTGCGGTCAGATTCCCTTCAACGTTACTTATATTGATAAAGACCTTGTCGTATTGGCCTGGAGTGACATTGCCGCTCCAGATTTGCTCAGCGTTATTGCCCTGAAGTGTAGTAAGGTCTACAGTCGCTATACTCGGAGTAAACTGCTGCCATGTAGAGTTGTTACCGGCCGGTAACACTCCGACACTGGAGATGGTGACATAGAGATGCGAGAAGTCACCGATGAGATTGGGCTGATCGCTCACCAGCAATCTGAGGTTGGCTTGAGTCGGGGAAGATGAACATGCTGAAACCACCAGTGCTAATATACCAAGAATAGCAGCCACAACTAGAAACCTCGTTTTCATTTTTCTATTCTCCTTTCTCGGCTTCTAATTAATATATAACGAAAAAAGTATCAATTGGTTATTACAGCCAAACTGGAGTTAGTCTAGCCGTTTCAAATAAAATAGTCATAAAATCGGGGATTAAAAAGTTACATATGTGTGACATCCAGAAGTAAAACAAACTTGAATATATTTACCCTAGATTCACTTCCTTGGTCAAAAAGAGCTGGTAAACGCTGCTCTCACCATATGTAACAACTTTTCAACCTTTTGCCTGCAAATTTTATGACATCTTAACTGTGCAGAGCTTATTATCTACGCACCGCAGTGTGAGCATAAATTGAGGTCATAGGGAAAAGCTGTTTCACGAGGAGGTACGTATGACTCACGCAGAGACCGGACAACTGATAGTCGGCGCTATAGCCATCTTCTTCGGACTGCTGGTGATAATCTGGCCGCGCATACTGGCGTTCATTGTCGGGGCTTACTTTGTCATCGCCGGCATAATCTGGATTGTCAGCGCGGTGAGATAATTTGGTTCAAGAGGTATGACTGCCCTTCACGACATAATGGATTTGCGAAGAGTTGCGTAGGCGCGTTCAGCTTATTTCCAGTACCTTCAGTTCCCACCTGCCATCCCGAATATATAGATATGAGAACGAGTCTATCATGTCGCCATCATCTGCCAGCAGGTCAGCATAAACCATGGGGCAGTGGGTATGTCCGATTACCAGCCTGACCTTCGTTCTCCGGGCATAGTCCATCGCCCTCAAATGTATCAGACCCACATGCCTGTTCCAGTCCTCCCCTAATCCCCTGGCTTTCTGCTGGTAAGGAGTCGCTTTATTAAAACAGATAAGAGCCCTGAGGCAGGACCACAGCCAGATTGACAAGCGGGGAAACGTACTTGACAGCCAGTAAGCCAACCGGGAGATTCCAGGGAACAGGGGTATATGCCAGATAATGTCAAACCCGTTCCAAATCCAGTCGAATTCCCACCCGTGCTTGAAGGAGAAGCCGCCCGAGCGATATTCAGGTCTCATCCGGGCACCCGGCAGGTATCTCCGCTTCGCCGAGTAATCGTGGTTTCGGTTAACCCAGATGTTAGACAGTCCTTGCCGCCTCCTGCGGCGGTTTAGCTCGCCCAGCTCCTTCCAGGATTGCGTCTCCCTTATCACATCCCAGGTCTGTTCCCAAGGATCCCCCACATCGCCCAGGTAGACCAGGATGTCAGGGCTCAAGGCATCCATTTTCTGCACAAATATCTTTATTATGTCAAGTCTGGAGTCGTCATGGATATGGAAGTCGCTGACCGATACCATCGTTGCCACTGCCCGCCTCCGCAACCTACCAGCAGCCAAGATTTCTATGTGGCGACAGTCTAACGCGCTATCTTTCCTTAGGCAAGAGGTTGAGAACAAAATTGTCGCAGTGAACCTCTAGAGAGGACCCATTGAAAACCCGATAAAATAGAGAGGGCGGGGGCTGAATCCCCACCCTCTTTAGACTACTTCCGAGGTAAACCAGAGTATCTATTTATTCTTACCCTTGCCTGTGGGTGGCGGAGTTGTGGTGTTGCCATCCGTGGTGTTGTTAGCTGTCTTAATGTCGATGTTGCCTCCCTTTAGGCCTAAGGGTGCCGTGTTGGGGTTGCCCAAGGACGGCCAGGGACATGAGTCGAACTGATAATCAATTTGGACACCGAAGGTATCTGGGGCTGCCTTTTTACCAGAGCCGTTGTCAGCGAAAGTCAGAGTGACGCTAACGCCGCTCTGAACCAAGACCCAATCACCTAATAAGCCAACGCTGGAGTCCCATCGGTATAATGTGCCAGAGCCGCTGGCATAGCCTACATTGTTAATTGTCGCATATGTATTCAGGGTTCCCTTCACACGCCATTTACCGTTATTGACAAGGAGGAATTGGCCCTTGTAGGTATTGGTAGTTCCTTCAACCAGCTTAACGGTGAAGCCAAAATTAAGACGTCCGTTATCCTGTATGAAGCCGCCACCAGTTGCTGCAGCGCCCGGATCGGCAACAACAAGTGGTACATCATCGTCGCAACCGACAATGTTGCTATCTCCGGCGTAAGTTGCAGTGACCTCGTATACATCAGACAACCACCCCGAGGTTGAATTAGATAGGCTTGCTACACCACTGCCATTTGTAGTTGAATTGCCCAGACTATAGGGGCCCGATGTACCATCTAATGGGTTTTTATTCAAGGTAAAGGCAATAGTCTTGCCACCTACTATTGAAGGAGAATCGGAACTGGAGAGCGTGGCAGTCAGAGTAATACTATTTCCAATAACCACTATCTGCGGGCTAACAGTGACGACCATGGAGGTATGGGCCTGCGTAATGGTGAGAGTCCCATTATTGAAGGTGGTGAAGTCATAGTTGGTCGCCGTCAGGGTGCCTAGACCCGGGGTAATGGTATAGATGCCGACCGGGCTGCTGCCTGTGGTGGTCGTTGCGTT
>JAJYLC010000107.1 GCA_021787935.1 Chloroflexota bacterium
CAGAGCTACCATTTCCACGGTATCAGCGTTAGCCTTCACCTTCAGTCTCCTGAAGCTGTCGGCCCATGTTAGCAACTCTGCAAGCTCAGAGCTGCCTTCAGCTTCTGTCAGGGGTAAATCGCCGAGATAGACTTTACCTGCGCTGCCGTCAATAGTGATGACATCTCCCTTTTTAACGACATGCGAGTTAACCTCGAACTTCTCAGCATGAAGGTCTATTTTCAACTCTTCAGCCCCGCAAATACAGGGTTTACCCATGGCTCTGGTTACTATGGCGGCATGAGAAGTAAGGCCGCCTCGAGATGTTAATACCCCCATAGAGGCTGACACACCAAGAATATCGTCGGGGCTTGTCTCAGGCCTGACCAGTATCACTCGCTCGTTTCTCTTGGAAGCCGCCACAGCATCCAGGGTGTTAAATACTACTTTCCCTGAAGTTGATCCGGGGGCCGCACCCAGTCCGGCGGCAATAGGCTTGTATTTCTCCACCTCGACAATGCGCCTGTGCAGGAAAGACCTCACATCTTCGGCCGACACCCTCAGCAGGGCTTCCTGGCGCGAGATAAACCCTTCCTTCGCCATCTCAACTGCGATTTTAACGGATGCCTGGCCTCCGCGCTTGCCCGACCTGGTCTGGAGGATATATAGTTTGCCCGACTCGATAGTAAACTCCACATCCTGCATATCGCGGAAGTGGTTCTCCAGTATGCTGGCTACCTCTTCCAGTTGAGCATATATGTCCGCCATCTGCGATTTCAGAGCATCCATGGTCTGCGGGGTTCTGCGGCCAGATACCAGGTCCTCGCCCTTAGCTTCAGTCATGTATTCACCGAACAGCTTTTTCTCACCTGTGCTGGGATTTCGAGTGAACATCACGCCCGTTCCCGAGTTCTTATCCAAATCACCGAAAACCATTGACTGAATTATGGCAGCAGTGCCCATATCGGCGGGAATATGGTTGAGGCGGCGATAATCCACTGCCCTGGGATTATCCCAGGAGTCGAAGACCCTCTTTATAGCGGAAAGCATAGTTTCACGGTCTCTTACATCAAGTATGGTATCCATCATCCCCGGCATAGACGCCGCCGCCGAGGAGCGAACCGACACAGAAAGCGCTTTTCCTAATTTTTTCCCTGTCTGCTTCTCCAGAGCCTCCAATGCGTGCCTGATTTCTTCTTCAGGGAGCTTGCCGGTGCGTTTATATTCCTTGTAGGTCTCAACGGATACCACAAAGCCCGGAGGCACTGGCAGCCTCAACTTAGTCATGGCCACCAGGTTGGCCCCTTTATTGCCCAGAAGATTTTTATCATCCCAGGCTCCTGTGAAGTGATAAATTGTGGTCATCGGTTACCCCTCCCCCCTAAATTTTACCCAACTCCAGCCCCCATAGATTGTGACTGATTCTATATCTACATATTATCAGGGGTTTTTCTCCCAGATACAAGATGCTAATGAGAAATACGACGACGTGCATGGGAGCCAGCGGACGGTATGTAAAACTGCTCAGTATAGTCCTTTATCATGCGGCGGGCACAGAACCTGGGCACCACTGTGCATATCGTCTCCTTGATGATACTAACCCAACCATGAGGCACACCGCCGCGGTCTCTATCGTAATAAAGCGGCACTATCTTATCTTCCAGCAGCCGATACAGCGCCTCTGAATCAGCCCTGTCTTCCTCTTCAGGACTGTATTTACCGGGCCCTTCTCCAACCGCCCAGCCGTTTTCTCCATTGTATCCTTCATACCACCACCCATCCAGCACACTGAGCTGAGGGACTCCATTCAACGATGCCTTCATACCGCTGGTGCCGCATGCTTCGTTGAGACGCCGCGGCACATTCAGCCATACGTCAACACCCTGCACCAGGTAGCGCGCCATGTGCATGTCATAGTCTTCCACAAATGATATCCGTCCGTGGAAATCACGGTTTGTAGCCAGACAGTAGACCTGTTGAAGCAGTCCCTTGGATGGGAAATCAGCAGGATGAGACTTGCCAGCGAATACTATTTGAATAGGACGCCAACGGTCCTTGATCAACCTCTTCAAGCGTTCAACATCGTGGAAGATAAGCGCTGGACGCTTGTATTCAGCGAAACGACGCACAAAACCAATGGTGAGTACCTCGGGATGAAATAAGGCTCCCATGGCCAGCACCTGCTGAGGCATTACCTCGGCTTCCGTCCACCGCTGCTGCGCCCAATCCAGCATAGCTCCCTTGAGCTTACGCTTTAAAGCCTGATGTACCGCCCAGAGCTCCTCGTCGGGGATGTCCATCACCCGCTCCCAGAGCTTCGGGTCATCATGCCTGTTCATCCAGTCCTTTCCCAGATATTTCTCGTAAAGACGCGCCATTTCCGAGCCTATCCAGGTAGGTACGTGAATCCCATTGGTAATATGTGAGATAGGCACCTTCTCTTCTTTAATATCCGGCCAGAGCATATGCCACATTCTTCTTGAGGCCGCACCATGTAACTGGCTCACGGCATTGCACTTATCGGCCGTTGCTAGAGCAAGCACCGTCATGTTGAAAGCCTTATTACCCACACCGTCTCCCTGACCTAACCCCAGAAACTTTCCCTGGTCGATTCCCAGCGAACCACAGTAATTATGAAAGTATTTCTCCACAAGCTGGGAAGGAAAAACGTCATGCCCGGCAGGGACCGGCGTATGGGTGGTAAAAATAGTGGTTGCCCGCACCTTTTTGACGGCTTTGTCAAATGTCGCACCCTGCTCCACTTCTTCACGGATGCGTTCCAACATCATGAAAGCTGCGTGGCCTTCGTTCGCATGCCAGAGGGCCGGTTTAATGCCCAGGGCCCGGAGAATACGTACACCTCCGATCCCCAAAATTATTTCCTGCTGGATGCGTAGTTCCTGGTCGGCTATATAAAGACGGGCGGACAACTGGCGATCCTGAGGAGTATTTTCTTCAACATTAGTATCCAATAAGTAGAGGGTCGTGCGGCCTACCTGGATTTGCCAGGCGCCAATGTGCACAGGCCTACTATCCAGTTGAACCTGGGCCAGCGATTTACACCATTGAGAAGAAAGGACAGGAGCCATAGGCGCTTCGCTAAAATCCAACTGCTTGTATATCTCCTCCTGCCAGCCATCAGGAGAGATACGCTGATGAAAATAGCCCTGGGGATACATAAATCCCACTCCGACCATCGGCAGCCCCAGGTCGCTGGCCTCCTTGCAAATATCTCCGGCAAGGATTCCCAGACCTCCTGCATATATCGGAATCGAGCTGTGGATAGCGAATTCCATCGAGAAATAAGAAACAGGCCCCGGCAGCGCGTCGGGGTACTTGGTGGTAAACCAGGCGCTATCGTTTGACATGTCAGCATCAAATGCTGACATTACAGAATCATACAAAGAGAGAAAAACTGGATCGGTGGCAGCGGCCTGCAACTTATCAGGATTGATGTCCCTCAATTGCTTGACCGGATTACGGCCGCTGTTCAGCCATAGTGTATAATCCAGCGCTCTGAACAGCTCGCGCCCCTGATAATGCCAGCTCCACCATAGATTGTGAGCAAGCTCATCCAGCCTCTCTATACGCTTGGGCAACCTGGTTCTTGTAGCATGCATCAACATATCTCATCTCCCGTCCCGGCAATTTGCCTGGATTCGAACCGTTTTCTCATTTAACCACAAACTTCCTGACTAAATCTTTTGTCTCTACTACATTGAGTTTCTGGAAGAGTAAAGAAAAGCGACCTTCGAGCTCATCCCTTATCCCTTTTAGATTGCTCTCGGGGATGTTCCACATCTCAGTTTTGAAATCTCCAAACGCCCTCTTTCGAGTCTTGTACAGAAATTGCTCTTCCGTTTCGCCCTGCTTTCTTTCATTTACGTATTTATCTGAGAGCTGCTTATTGATTCGATCCATAAGTTCCCTGGGGAAATACTTGCTTTCATAAATAATGTTCTGAAATCCCGTAGCCAGATGCACCTCTCCGGTCCCTACCTGCGGGAAATGGTGAAACGCCTCATCTGGAAGGGTGGAGGCTCCGTGCTGCACAGCGCCGCACAAACCGTACTCTTCGCGCGCCAGCTTGGAAAGTTCTTTCAGGGTCTTGAAATCTATTTCCACATTTGCAATCGACCCGTCAGGCAGGACCACACCGCCGTGAGTAGTTCCGGTTTGCACGCTGATTTTGGAAATTCCTTTTACATTTGGGCCCAGCCGTTTTAGATAACCTCCCATAAATGCGCTGAGGTCCTCCACCGTGCTGTTTCTCTTTCCCACCTCACCGATCTCGCCCCCGACAGAGATAGTTACCCCTTTAGGTTCGATACTGCGAATGAACTTCGTCATCTCAGCAGTGACCAGGCAATTCTTCTCCTGCTGCTCATCGAGGGTCTTTTTACTCAAATCCACGATAGTGGAAGCATCTATATCGATGTTCAAAAACCCCGCAGCCACTGACTCACGGATGAGCTCCTTAATTGCGTTCAGCTCATTTTCCGGCTCCGTGCTATACTTGTTATGGTTGACCTGATAATGGTCACCCTGCAGGAAAACCGCGCCTTCGAACCCTTCCCTAATAGCAGCAGCCTGTACGCAAGCAACGTACTCACTTGGCCTCTGGCCTGTATAGCCCATCTCCGAGCGGGCTATCTCGAAGATAAAGGCGCCAACCTCATTTTTCAGTGCGGCCCTGAATACTGCTCTTGCGACATGGTAAGTGATACCGCGGATGTTTATGGCCGGGACAGTTATGCCGCTATAAAGTCCCTTGCCTGCGGCTTCATACAAGCCTTGAATACTGGACAGAAAGATGCCTTGCCTGGAAGCTAATTCTCTAATTGTTTGCTGCGCCTTTTCCTTAGCTTTAGCGTCAGCAAGGGCAGCATCCCTCGCCAGAGCATCTATTTTATCCGGCGTAACAGATTCTTTAGACATATTTCCTCTATTCTATCTCAGTATTGTCCGACGCCCGTTGTACCTTTCAGTATCATACTGGGTCTTCACATCAACTAATCTCAGTTTTCCAGCAACTTCTTTGAGCGGGACTGCGGTAATCTCTCCGTTTCTGTAGCTGACCATCTTAGCGAAATCTTTCTTCACCACCAGATCGACGGCAGCAATCCCGAAATACCTGCCCATCCTTCTGTCATAAGCGCAGGGAGCACCGCCACGCTGCAGGTGGCTCAACACTATGCTCCGAGTTTCCAGCTTGGTAGCATCCTGAATTTCGTTAGCCAGGGACTCACCTATGCCACCAAGGGTCTCGTGACCGAAGCTATCTATACCTTTCCGGGTTACAAACTGGGTGCCCCCCCTCGGCTTCGCCCCCTCAGCTACCACAATAATGTCATATCTGTTGCCCTTTTTCTTGCCCTCCAGAACCAACTCATTGACCTTCTCAATAGAAAAATCGTATTCAGGAATAAGGATAATATACGCTCCGCTGGATTCTCCGCCCTCCAGAGCCAGCCAGCCGGCATGTCTCCCCATTGTTTCCACCACAAATATCCTTTTATGAGAGCCAGCAGTGGTCCTGAGTCTGTCAACTTCCTCTGTGATAACATTGAGAGCTGTCTCGAATCCCAGCGTGTAATCTGTTCCGGGAAGGTCTTTGTCAATTGTCTTGGGTATGCCTACGATTTTCACTCCCTCATGAGACAGCTTATGAGCCACCCCCAGGGTGTCCTCGCCTCCGATGGCTATCACGACCTCTAAACCGAGCTTGTCTATATTGCTTAATACTGTTTTCGAGCGATCATTCTTCGAGTCATATGGATTTGTCCGCGAAGTCCCCAGCATGGTGCCTCCGTATCTGTCCCAGGTCCTCACCAGTTCCTGGTCCAGCGGCACAGTATACTCTTTTAAACTATCAGGGTTTGAGGGATCTGCATAAATCAGCCCCTTCCATCCATCTCGAATCCCCAGCACTTCATACTGAACCCCTCTCTCCCGCTGAAGCCGGTCATCCAGAGCAGTCTTGACAACCCATTTAATGGCAGGGTTTAGCCCGGCGCAGTCTCCCCCCCCGGTTAGAATTCCTATCCTGCAGTTCTTCATAAATCCTACCTCATCTTCACTTTACTTATCTTTAATTAATAAATTTGCCATATTGTTAAAACATTAACATACATAATACAAGATGTACAATAGCCATTTGGGGGATTCATCAAAGGGAGAAATGGTACTGGCAACTGCATAAACTTTAGTATGGGAAGCTCCTGTGCTTGTAAAACTTGACAAAGCACTGCAAAAGTGTTATATTAAATTTAATCTCGGGTGGGCAAACCAGTTAGAGAAGGCCAGATCCGCAAGAGGAAACGAGTAGGAAACCAAAGGGACCGGGAGGGCGGAAAAGGTCGAGGAAGCTGGGGAGGTCACCCGAGATTTTTATGTGCCTGGCTCCACGCCGGGCTTTTCCTCGCTTACCAGGGCTATAAAAGGTAAGTTGCGGTACTCCTCTTGATAGTCTAGCCCGTAACCCACCAGGAACTCATCAGGAACTTCGAAGCCCACATAGGTCAGCGGGACTTCAGCCAGGCGGCGTACCCTCTTGTCGAGCAAGGTGCAAACTGCCAGGCTGGCAGGATTATGCGCCTTTAGATGGCTAATGACATAGGTGAGAGTCATTCCGGTATCCACAATATCCTCTATCAGCAGCACATGGCGTCCCTCCAGACTCATGTCCAGGTCTTTGGTGATATGCACTGCCCGTCCGCTTTCAGCCCCATAGTAAGAGATAGCCATGAAATCCACGTCCGCAGGAACCGTGAGATATCGCATCAGATCTGACATGAAGCAGAATACTCCCCTCAGCACACCCACCAGCAGCACGTGCCGCCCTTCGTAGTCACGGGATATCTCCTTAGCAAGCTGACGCACCCTTCTCTGTATTTGCGCAGCGCTGAAGAATACCCGCCCCACACCCCGCGTCTTCGTCCCTGCCAGAGGGCCGTGTCCATACTTGGCAAGCAGGCGGTCATAGTCTCGGCGTGCCAGAAGTTTAATGTTCACTTCGGGATAGAGTTCCCGCATGCGGCGAACCCTGCGGTTCTTCACCCTGGTCAGCCCTGGCTTCAGAGTCGTCATCTCTATGTACAAGTCCAGGCCGGGGAGATAAAAATCTGGAGTGAACATCTCACTGCCCTTGCCCTCGTCCCAGCGCAGTTCGAAGGAGCGGGGCTCATAAAGCCACTCGATCTGATAGAAATCGAGGAGATGGGCGAACTCCTCCTCACTGGGATGGGCAAAAGCGGTTGGCTTGAGTCGTGAAGTCAAAGAAGCGGGATGGGGTACCACTCTGACTTCTGACTCCAATAGAGGTTTTTCAATCTCGGCAGAGCGACCTGACTCCAGGACGATACCAGCCAGATTTGCTGCAGTTGCGAGAAACATCTCCTCCCTTAAGGTGAACTCACGGCTGGTGCGGCTGTAGGCACGCAGAGTGCCCACTACCTCTCCTTTTATCTTCAAGGCAACGCTCAGGATAGAGGAGATATGTTCCAGTTGCGCTAATTCGTGAAACTGTATTCTGGGGTCAGTTGCTACCTCTCGGATTGCCAGCGTCTTTCCCTCAAGGACCTCGGAAAGGCTTTTCTCCGACTCCAGAAAGCCCTTCCTTAGATAGCGGTCGCTGAGGCCATGCGAAGCTGCATGAACGAGCCGCTTCCTCTGTGAGTCCAGCAACAGAATGGAGCAACCCCTGACTCCTAAAGCCCTGGCTGTTGACTTCACCAACAGACGGAGCTTCTCGCTCGCAGTAAGGCTTGAGTTAAGCGCTTCAGCAATCTCACTCAAGGCTTTATGGAAACCATGAGTTTGTTTGCTCACCGCGACTTCCTTTCGATGTTCCGGCGATAATCATCCCTGAGAATTCTCAGGCAGATTATTGGTGACATTATAGGTGAAGGGAAAGCGCGAAGCAACCTTCTGTGTCCCTAACCCATAGCCTCCCTTAGCTTATTGATAAAATCGCGACGTTTCTGCTCATCGCCAATTATCTGCTGTTTAAGTGTTTTCCAGGCAGCGGGGCAATCTTTGTACTCAACTCCAACAAGCTCATGAATCGCCCGGTCGATTTCTTTCCTGTTGCCAGGAGTTAACTCAACTCCAGCCTCAGCCAGAATATCTTTCAAATGGCGGAAATAGCAAGACATCGAATATCAACCTCTGAGGGAAATTTAGGCCTGAAGACATAAAAAAACCTCGGGTGACTTCCCCAGCTTCCTTGACCTTTTCCGCTCCCCGGTCCCTTTGGTTTCCTACTCGTTTCCTGTCGCGGATCTGGCCTTTTCTTTCTGGTTCACCCACCCGAGGACATTATTAATGTAACATTTTTTTACCGGTTTGTCAATATTTAATATGGAGCGTCGTATGCTTTTAGTCGATGCTCACTCAGCCAATTATTCTAATCTCTTGGTATCTTTTTGGCCGCCATGTCTGTATAATTCCGCCAGGCGGCATTTACACGAGTTACTTGATGCTTCTAGAGATAATCATATCATAGCCGGGAACCGTCCGGGCGGTGAGGTATCCGGATATAATCCAGAATATGCCTCGAAGGAGGAGACAAATGT
>JAJYLC010000108.1 GCA_021787935.1 Chloroflexota bacterium
AGCTGCTCGCGCTCCCCCTTGCTTAATCCCAAGTGCTAACTTGGAAAGCCCTTCAAGATATTTGTCGTCGTCGATACTGGGTTGCCCTACACTCACTTTTCCCCGCGGATAATCGATTGAAGTACATTCTACGATAACAAGGCCAACGCCTCCCTTGGCTCGCTCCGCGTAGTAATCTATGAGCCTGGGAGTTACATAGCCGTCTCGTGAGGCGAGGTTCGTATCCATGGCAGGCATAGCTATGCGGTTTTTCACGGTCATGGTGCCAATTTTGACAGGTTCGAAAAGCTTCTTCAGCTTCATAGTCTTTCCTTTCTTAGGACGTTTTATGCTCGGCGAAGGTCTTTTGAGCAGTTGAGAGCGCACCTCTAGCCTTGGGCAGGCCACAATAGAGGATTAGCTGGTCGATAGCCTCCATTATCTGCTCTTCGGTGACGCCAATGTTAAGCGCAGCCATGATATATCTCTGGAGTTCCTCTTCCTGTCCTAGAGCAGTCATTACTGCTACCTGGATCAAGCAGCGAGTCTTGAGGTCCAGCACCGGGCTGGCGTAGTTGGTAAATGAGAGCAGAGCAAGTTCCATGAACTTGGAGCTTGTTTGCTGGTTAGCCTGCTCTAATGCCTCAAAGAAGCTCTCTTTGGAGTCGAAGACTCCCTTGCCCCAGAGTTGCCAAGCGATGTCTTTACCCTGCTTATAGTGGCCCTTTTCTGGCATGCTTTACCTCCTTCTAAAGTCCGAGCAACAAATAAAATCACAAAAGGCTAATTTTCATCTGTTGAATCCAGAGATTAGATTAAAGGTGAAACCAGCCTCAAATCTCTGTTCATGGCATCAATAATACTTCGGGACTGAAAACTGTGCAGCAAAAGTAGTTCTCACAACCGATGATTAGTGTCCTTCTGCTACCATGCTCTTCAATCTTTCAGTCTCTATGAGAACAAATCCCTCGGTTAATCTTGCTATACCCTGGTAAAAATTCTCCTTGGCGTGAGTAAGTGCTTCTTTGCAGAATCGAGGCACCCATTCTACAACGTGATTACACAAAAACTCATATTCTTTTTTCCTGTAATTCGATGCTTTGCTCTGGTCGTCTGCCTGCCATGCCTCTGCCTCCTTTTCACAAAGAAAACGGAGGAAATCAAGCTCGATGCCCACATAATCTGGCGGCTCATTGCCGTTTAGTTTCGTGTTATAGCCAGAATCCGAGTACATCTCCTTGACCTGCATGGCGGCTTCGCCCATAACTATGGGTCCGCCCAGGTATACACATTCGTATGGCGGAGGCGGCCCATAACCACGCTTCAATCCCCTGAATAAGCGAGTCCGATCGACACCGAGGCGAGTTATCAACTCCTCTTGGTTCACTTTGCTTACTTGCTTTTGAAACGATTCCAATTCTTTTATACCCTGTTCTAATTCCTTTTGCTGTAAACTTGGGACTGAATAATCACCTACGGCAGAATTGAATAGGGCCCGGATATCTTGATGCAATATCATCTTCACGAAATCGGCATTTGGCAGCAAATTGTAAACAGAGGCCAGCAGTTGATAGACATGGCTTCTTGCCTCGGCTAATTGATACATATTATTGAATGACGGTTTGGGCATGGTTACATCTAGTGCGAGGGGCAGGCTATTTCCTGTTCGCGAATTAAATCACAGGAGGGTATATGCCTGCTTTAAGCAAAGAGTATCTTAGGACAAAGCTGCCACAAAGTTCTGAGATTCCTGCCACGGCCAGCCATCCTCTGGCCACCTCACCTATATATGCTGGAACTACTATCGAGAGGGGGATTATTATGCCCAGAACAACAACACCTGTCCAAAATATCAGTGGCATTCCACGACGCGTTAAATAGGCCACCGATTCCTTGGCCGCTACAGTGGACATGTAGTTGCCTAGCAAGTAAGTGAATATAAAGACAACCATCGTTGTTCCCATCACCAGGCCCATCGTCTCCAACCGAGCGACGTTTGTGAAGACTGTTCCAGTGTTAATGGCATGTGATGCCTCAGCAAGAGCTGCCCCACTTGTAAGAGCAGCTCCGGCAAAGATGATGGGAACCAAAGGGTTACTCCAGAATGGGATGCCCGGAGCGGCTGCTAGTGCAAAACCAGTATAGATTATAAGGGCAAATGCAAAAAAGCCTGTTACAGAAGCTAGCGCTATATTTCCATAGAAGATATAGCTGAATATGCCGAGGATAACGAATATTATCATAAAATATATACCTCGGCTTATCCAGGAACTGTGAGGCCGTCGGAAAGCTCGCCAAAATCTCAACGGCCGCCCCAGGAAAAGTAAGTGGGCTGGCCCTTTTCCTATAGCCACAATTCCCAGCGCAATAGGTATCCCTGCTTTCCAGCCGCTGATTATCGATGCTAAAAACAGGCCGCCACCCACGCCGCCAAGGTAAAAGGCTGTCAATAACAAAAGGCCTCTCCGCTCAATCCACTCTCGTTGGCGGTCAAAGCCTACTACGAAACGATCCACCGTGCTATATGACTGGGTCATTTTGCCTCCTTAATGGATGTAGTAAATAGAGGGGTTTGTTCCTTTCTCCGCAAGTAGCTGGTATGCTCTGTTTGCTGTGATTAACCGCGATATTTCACTATTCGGGTCATCAAGGTCTCCGAAATACCTGGCACGGGATGTGCAGGTGGCAACACAGGCCGGTTCCAGCCCCTGTTCCAACCTGTGTGAGCAAAAATCACATTTTATCACTGTGCCTTCTTGATAATCTCGTGCTCGGAATCCGAAAGCCTCATAGGGTGTAGGAGTCCTGTAGTAAGTGCCTCTTTTATTGACATAGAATCGTACTCTGTATGGACATGCTACTATACAGTAGCGGCAACCCATACACTTATTAGGATCGATAGTCACAATTCCATTCTCTTTCTGGCTGGTGGCACCAGTTGGACACACTGCGGCGCAGGCGGGATTCTCGCAGTGATTGCACTGTACAGGTATGAATTGCCATCTGGCGTTGGGATATTTACCGTTCTCATTTACCAGTACCCTGGTGAAGAACACGCCAGGTGGCGTGAAGTTCTCCGCCTTACATGCTGCCATGCATGAATAGCAGCCGGCGCATTTCCTGAGGTCGATAACCAAACCGTATCTCATTTAAGACCTCCTTACTCGGCCTTGTAGACCATTACTCTGGCTGCCGCCTCGAGGGCCGGGACTACAGGGGCTAGCGTCTTCATGTCCATAGGAAGGAGCGAGCCATGGTGAGAACCCTTGCCCTCTGCCAGTTCATGTTTCATCCAATGACCCAGGGGTCCGTAAAAACCTAAGACCTCTCTGTGTACGCATTCTGTCAATTTCAATCTGCCTTTGACCCTACCTGCTCTGGATTCCACCCATACTAGTTCATCATCCTTGAGGCCTTTCTTTCGCGCAGTCTCGTGGTTGATTAATATGCGCAGTATAAAGGGGTCCCGCTCTGCTATCTCTATCAGCCACGGGTTAGTTGCCGGAAGCGAAGAGTGATGGGATATCGCGGCTCTCCCGGATACTGCATACAAATCGTATTTGGGATCTTCCTGGTGGTGTATAAGAGCAGGATACCAGACAGGTATAGGCTCAAACTGCTGGCACAAATAATTTACATCAAGGTTGGTTTTCTCACCAACTTTGTCGCGTTCCAGATTTTCTCTCAGCTCATCACCTTGAGCCTTGAGTTTATACCAGTAAAAGGGGAGACGGTATTGGTTCCAGCCCCATCGGTAGTAAAACCTGTCCGGTGGAATCAGTTGCATGTTGTGCCCGTGCTCCTTGAACCAGGCCAAATCTTTGCCGTAGAGCCCCTTGCATATCGCATCAACATATTCTTCGTAAGTGCATTCCTTGTTTATATCAATAATCCACGGCTCTCCCCAGCAATCAAGTCCCATGTTAGCCATAGCCATCATACCCATCGGCCCGGTAAATATCTCTAATCGCTTAGCGAGCTCGAAATAAATCTCCGGACCAGACATCGACTTATACATTGGCGCAACTACCGGCTGCTGCAAATTTATCCCTTCAAAGAACCAGGTCATATTGAAAGCAGATAACCTCTCCAGCCAGTGAACATCCGGTAAGACCAAATCTGCGAAGTCATCTGACTCGTCCAACCAGAGGGTGATGTCTACATAGAACGGTATCTTCGCCAGGGCTTGCGCTGTCATCTTCGGGTCTTGCGTGCTTACAAGAGAATTAATTCGCCAGTGCATCAAGCACTCACACAGATAGTTCTCATCAATCCCGTATTTTTTCGGATCTATCTGTCCCAGAATTGCATGATGCATGCCTGACATCCCACCGCCCCACAATGCTTTCATTCCGACATCTTCAAATGGGAACTTCCAGGGGGAATGCGGCTCCAGAGTATGGGTCCCCATAGTTATCCCATCTTCGTCCCCAGGATATGGGTACCGCCACTTGTGCCCGGAAAGGCCGAAAGTCTCAAATGCCGCAACTCCTCCCGGGGCGCGGTTAGACCCCAATAGCATGTTCAAAACAATGCGGGCTTGTTCCGTCTTGGGGCTGTTTGTATGACAATTTGTACCACGATACCCGACTACGGCCACCGGTCGGTAAGCGTACTCCTTGCCATCGAGAACTATTGTGCTGCCTATTTGGGCCGCTTCGCCAATCTCCTTAGCTAACCTGCGGATGGTGGCAGCGGGAATAGTAGTTTTTTCCGCTGCCCATTCCGGAGTGTATTGGAGTATCTGCTCTTTGAATATTTGAAAAGCCGGTCTGCCTTCAGGGGGCTTGTCAGTGTTTTCCGAAGCAGCCGCCGGCACCGTATAAGTTCCTTCCAGAGCGAAATCCTTGATAGTAGGGTCGTCAAATGATTTGGCTGTATTGTCCTTAGCGTCCCATATCAGCGGTTTATTAGTCTCTTTGTCCCGCAAGGGGTAGCCATTTCCCCCAATCAGGTAGGGAGCATTAGTCTGCTTTTTAAGAAACTCCCGGTCATATATACCCAGCTCATGGACTAGCACATACATCATAGCCAGGAAGAAAGCCAGGTCAGTTGCCGGCCTTATGGGGATCCATTCATCGGCTTTGGCAGCAGCGCGGGTCTGGCGAGGGTCAATTACTACAACCTTCAGACCGCCTTTGGTTCGGCCTTCTGCGACCAACTGAGCTAGTATGGTTGGCGCCATCCAGGCTTCACCAAGAGAGCCGCCGGTGACTATGATATATTTACTGTAACGTGTCTCTGGAAAATCAAGAAATGAGCCGTGAAGGCCTGTCCCCATACGGTGTATTGGCTCGCCGCAGAAACCTCCATATCCCGCGAAATAACCGATGCGAGGGTCACCGCCAGTGAAAGCAGATGTGAAGAGTGCTTGTATGCCGCATACATGGACGTCCATGCTGCCGGCATACAGTTGCAGCGGATTTTTCTCTCTTATCTTCTTTAATTTCTGTACAAAAATATCGAAGGCTTCTTCCCATGTTATCTCTACCCATCCGGGATCCACACCGACACCTTTTTTAGGATTTGTTCGTTTCATTGGCGCCTTGAGCCGATAGGGGTCATAAAGCCGCATCATGGCTGAATTAGCCTTGGCACAGACCCTGCCTCCGAATAAGGGCAAATCAGGATCCCCTTCTATCCTCACCACCACTCCGTCGACTACATGGACTTTGAGCGGATCGTGTCCAGCATAGCATTCGCTACAACATGTTCGTACCCAGCGGTTCTCATGTTTAGTTTTCGTATCACCCATATAACCTCCCTTCTTGCTTTGCATGTGCTATGCCATTGATAGTGTCTCAAATACAATACTTATATGAAGTGATTGGATATTACGCTCTGGATTCCAACTAGTCGCCGTGAACGGGAAGATAACGATTGAACCAATCCAGTGATAGGGTGGTCACCTGACCAAAGGCTTCGCCCAGATAAAAATCAACATGGGTAACCCCAGGTACGATGACTAGCTTTTTAGGCTCACCTGCTCGCTCGTAGAGGCTCTGTGCCTCTTCCGAGGAAACAAGGTTATCGCTGCCGGCGTGAATGAAAAGGATTGGTCGAGGGGAGATTCGTACTACCATGTCTTCCGGAGAATAGGCTATGATCGCTTCTGCTGATTCGAGAGTGATGTCATCTTCTTGGAGAAGGCCTTCCTTTACTGCATCGGCCATTGCTGCCTGTATAGAGGGGTCAAGAGGAACTACATCGAAAGCCTTCATCTTGCGAGATTTTCCACTCAAGACGCGGTTTTGTCTATCTTCAGCGATAAGCTGAAGCAGTTCTCTCCACTCCCACAGGCGTCGCAGTGAGCGAAGCCAGCGCTTACCGTTCCCGATAGGGAGGTTTGCTACGATACATTTAACCCTTTGGTCTATAGCTGCAACCGCAATCACATTGGCACCACCAAAGGAAGTCCCGTAAAGGCCCAGCCTCTCCGGGTCAACCATCTCCTGAGTACCCAGAAAAGTCATCGCATTTCTGATGTCTTCTACTTGCTCCCAGGGGAAGAGGTGGCCTTTATCGCCCTCACTCTCGCCCCATCCTCTATAGTCAAATACCAAAGAGGGGTATCCTGCCTCGCAGAACGCCTTGGCAAGCAGAGGTAGAAATAACTCCTTTGTTCCTGTATATCCCTGGCACAGAACGATTCCAGGGCCGCGTTCCTTCACTTTGTCAGGCGAAAAAAGGATGGCAGCTAATTTTTGTCCTCTACTGAAAAATTGTACCTTTTTTTCTTCCATTTTTCTTAATAAAAGAGAATTGATAATACGCCAGTAGAGCTGTCGATTAAGGAGCAACTTTAAAGGTAACCGATGAACGCTTCGGTTAATGAAGGGAACGCCCGCTCATGTTAGCAAGGATATTAGAAAGATTATTTTTTGTCAACTATTGGGCAAGAGGGTCTATATTGATCCTACTCAAAGCCCATTACAGAATTGTAATGTCTTTGATTTCTGCTTCAACTAGCGAGTATTGAGACCCGTAAGTGACACACTGACATCCCAGAGACGTCTCGCTGTGTTGATATCGTAAGATGCCGGAGATGATTTGATTATTTTCTTATTAGCAAAATATTGTCCGGTGATACCTTCCACTTCAGGAGATGACGCCAGGTAGATTGAGGTCTCAGCCCCTTTTGCAGGGGATTTCATAAAGGGCTTGACCAATTTAAACATATACTTGAAAAATTTAGGGAAATCTTCATCTTTATCCGTGAGGTTTGTCGCCACCATCCCAGGATCCGAACAGTTCACTGTAACCCCTGTACCTTCCAGTCCCTTGGCAAGTTCATACGTGTAAAGAACGAGAGCCAGCTTAGATTGGGCAATTGCTCGAGAACCATTAAAATCTTGCGCTCCCTGAAGGTCATCAAAGTTTATTTTACCTTTATTGTGATGTGCTCCGGCAACATTGATAATCCTGGAGGGCGTGCTTCTCTTCAGCGTATCAAGCAACAAATTGGTTAGCAGAAATGGGGCAAGGTAATTCACCGCAAACACTGTTTCGATTCCATCAACTGTAACGTGGCGCTTAGTGAAAAATGTCCCTGCATTGTTAACCAGCACATGCAATTGCTTATATTTGTCGACATATTGCCTTACTAGTACGCGTATGGATTCTTGGGATGAAAGATCCGCCACAAATAAATCTACAGAACTGTTCTGATACTTTTGCTTTATCTCATTGAGGGCAGATTCGCCCCTGTTTTTATCACGGCAAACCAAAACGACAGTTGCCCCTATCTGGGCTAATCCTAGAGCGATGGCCTTACCAATGCCTGAACTAGCGCCGGTAACGATGCAGACTCTTTTATTCATGGAGTAAGACCTTTCAACTACACTATGCTTGGTTCTAACAGCCCTCCAGCGCCTTTAGGGCCAATATAGCCGCTGTGCCCCTTTTTTTAGTTCCGGTCGAAAATCGGGGTGGGCCACGGCGATCAACTCTTCAGCTCGCTGTCTTATTGTCTTCCCCATAAGGTTGGCTATGCCGTATTCAGTGACAATATACTGGGCTGCCTGGCGGTGTTGAGTGACCCATGTTCCGACGGGCAGATCGACTGTGATGCGAGATATGACGCCGTCTTTTGTCTTCGCTGTAGATGGCATGACATGAATGATACGCCCCCCTTTAGATAGCCAGGCACCAATTACAAACGGCAGTTGCCCTCCGGCGCCACCCAGTATGTGGTACCCTGCCCTTTCCGCTGTTATCTGTCCAGTAAGATCAACCATAGCAGCAGAGTTTATAGCTACAAAGTTGTCATGGGCTGCGATAACTCTAACGTCCCAGACATAGCCGGAATCCACCAGATAGAATAGAGGGTTCTCATTTACCCATTCCATTTCCTCACGTGTATCTCCGCCGACAGCGGTGGTTACACAAAGGCCGGTGTTGATAGTCTTCCGCTTCCCGTTCATTATTCCTTCTCGCACTAAGCGGATGACGCCGCGGATGGTGGCCTCCGAATGCCAGCCTAGGTCATTCTTTCCTTCGAGCATGCCCATCATTATCAGCGGCTCAATGGTACGGCTTACTC
>JAJYLC010000109.1 GCA_021787935.1 Chloroflexota bacterium
GTAATTTTGAAGCTGGGTTTCTGGATTCCGTGTCAAGCACGGAATGGTAATGTGTTCTAAACACCTTCACGAAAGCTCCTTGACCCCTATCAACCTTTAAGGTATCATTATAACTTAGTCTTTGAAGGAGGAGACTCTGATGAGTTTGCGTATCCCTGGCCCAACGCCATGCCCTGATAGTGTACTTAAGGCTATGTCCAAGCAGATGATCAACCATCGCGGTAAGGAGTTCGGAGAACTGATGACCCGGGCTACCGCGAGGCTTCAAGAGATGTTTCAAACCAAGGGCGATGTCTTTATTCTCACTTCCTCGGGAACAGGCGGGATGGAGGCCTCCATCGTCAACACTATGTCCCCGGGGGACAAGGTGCTCTCGCTCTCCAACGGTGTTTTCGGAGATAGATACGCTACCATAGCGGAGCGGTTCGGTGCAGATGTGACCCGGGTAAAATTTGACTGGGGCACGGCTGTTGACCCCGATGCTGCGAATAAAGCTCTTAAAGCTGACCCTAAGATCAAGGTAGTCCTGGTGACGCATAACGAGACGTCTACAGGTGTGACTAACGACCTGAAAGCTATCGCCTCCATAGTGAGAAAGCACGACAAGCTCCTCCTGGTCGATGCTATCAGCAGCCTGGGCTGCATCGATTTGCAGGTTGATAGCTGGGGCTGCGATGTGGTGGTCACAGGTTCACAGAAAGGCTGGATGGTACCCCCGGGCCTCGCTTTCGTCAGCTTCAGCCAGCGTGCCTGGCAGGCACATCAAGCTGCTAAGATGCCGCGTTTCTACTGGGACTTCACTCTGGCAGGGAACTTTCTCCAGAAGAAGCAGACCCCCTGGACCCCGGCAGTTTCCATATTTTATGCTCTCGATGTTGCCCTGGCGATGATGCTGGAGGAAGGTATGCAAAATATCTTCGCCAGGCATGCGCGTTTGGGACAGAAGACCAGGGACGGCATGAAGTCGCTGGGATTGAAGCTGTATGCTGCCGATGAGAAATGTGCTTCGAATACGGTCACTGCAGTCAATGCTCCGAACGGAATCGACGCCAAGAGGATTCAAGAAGTCATGCGGGATGAGCACGGCATAGTCATCTCTGGAGGGCAGAGCACCTTGGCAGGCAAGATATTTCGCATCGGCCACCTCGGCTGTGTGTCTGACTCAGATATCGATGACCTGATAAGGGAGTTGCGCCTTGCTTTGCCCAAAGTGGGATACGCAGTGCCTGCATAGGCGGCGGGGATTGTGATATGAAGCCGAAGATTCTGGTTGCCGATAATATTGCCCAGGAGGGCATCGATGTCCTGCGCCCGGAGGCTGATGTCGAGATAAAGCTGAAGCTGAAGCCTGTGGAGTTGATAGAAATCATCGGCGGTTACGATGCGCTGGTGGTCCGCAGCGAAACCAAGGTCACTGCTCAGGTTATCGAGGCAGGGAAAAAGCTCCAGGTAATTGGCCGCGCTGGCATCGGCGTGGATAATATAGACGTCGATGCGGCAACCAGGCGCGGCATTGTAGTGGTCAACGCTCCGGCAGGCAACTCTATCTCCACCGCTGAACATACGATAGCTCTGCTGCTTTCGCTTGCCCGCCATATCCCTCAGGCCTGCACTCGCTTGAAATCTGGCGAGTGGAAGCGGGAAGGCTTCATGGGCACAGAGGTGCGCAATAAGACTCTTGGTATCGTGGGGCTGGGCCGTGTGGGTTCCGAGGTAGCTAGGATGGCCAAGGGCCTGGAGATGAAGCTCATCGTCTATGACCCCTTTGTCTCCGCAGAGAAGGCCAACCACATTGGTGTAGAGTTGGTATCCCTGGAGGAGCTGCTGAAACGCTCCGACTTTGTCACGGTTCACGTCCCTTTAAGCGCAGCCACAAAAGGTCTCATAGGTAAGAAGGAGCTAGCCCTGGTCAAGCCCACGGTCAGGTTCATCAACGCAGCCCGGGGTGGGGTGATCGACGAAGAGGAGCTTTATAATGCTATAGAGGAGGGAAAGGTAGCCGGGGCTGCTGTAGATGTCTTCACTAAGGAGCCGGCTCTGGATAATATCCTGCTCAAAAGCGATAAAGTGATCGTGACTCCTCATCTCGCCGCATCGACTGCTGAAGCCCAGACGAGCGTAGCAGTGGATGTAGCGGAGCAGGTTTTAACTGTGCTCAATGGCCAGCCTGCCCGCTACGCTGTGAATATGCCTCTGATTTCTCCCGAGACTGCATCGATGGTGACGCCGTTTTTGGCTGTGGCCTCCGATGTAGCGAGGCTGTGCACCCAGTTGGCTGAGGGGCGTTTAGGCACTATTGTAATTAAGTACGAAGGTGAGATCGCCGATTACGACAGCAGCGCTCTCAAGGCTACCATCATAGGCCGAGTTCTGGAGCCGATGACTGATGAGCGGGTTAACCTTGTTAACGCTAATGTCATTGCCCAGAGTCGCGGGTTAAAGGTTATAGAGCAGAAGACGGCTAAGTGCGAGAACTATACCAGTCTTATTACTGTGGAAGTGACCACCGATAAGGGGACGACCACAGTCTCAGGCACATTGATGAGGGGTCAGACACATATAGTTCGTGTTAACAGCTACTGGCTCGATATCGTGCCCACGGGAGGCTACTGGATATTCAGCGACCACGTCGACCGCCCCGGTCTCATCGGTGCGGTAGGTATGGTAACCGGTGCCGCCGATATCAATATCAGTTCGATGCTGGTGGCTCGCCTTAAACCGAGAGGCCCCGCGCTGATGGTGCTTGCTGTCGATGAGCAGTTGACTGAGAAGCAGCGTCAGCAGCTTCTGGCTATCCCTGATGTGCATACCGCTAAGGCGGTAAAGCTTTAGAGCCTGATTTATATTTATGAGCCTCTAACATTGGGAACCCCTATCTCTTCCATCTTCCCGGTGATAACGAAAACGACGCGCTCACAGATATTGGTGACTCTATCGGCACTTCTCTCCAGGTTATGGGCCACCCAGATGAGGCGGGTCGCCCTGGTAATGGTCCTGGGGTCTTCCACCATGTAGGTAAGCAGCTCCCGGAAGACCTGGTTGTATAAGGCGTCAATCTCATCATCCTCTTTGGCAATTTGCCGGGCTGCCTCTGCATCGCGGTTGACGAAGGCATCGAGGCTGCGTCTCAGCATGTCGCCTGTTTTCTGTGCCATGCGCGGCAAATCTATAAGGGGTTTCAGAGGGGGCTCATTGCCGATCATAATGGCTATTTTAGCAACTCCCTCAGCATGGTCGCCTATTCTTTCGAGGTCGATAATGATGTTCAGGACGGCGACAATTATCCTCAGGTCGCTGGCTACGGGCTGCTGGGTAACGATGAGCTCGATGCACTTCTCCTCGATATCGAAACGCTTTCGGTCTATCTCGTCGTCATCTGCAATGATCTGTTTTGCTAACTCTAAGTCCCTGTTTTTGAGGGCTTCCATAGAGCGGTAAGTAGCCTTCTCAGCCATGCTGCCTAAAACCAGGACGTCATCTTGAAGGTCATGAAGGTGTCGCTCGAAGCTTGTTCTTGGCATATTGACACTCCTTTAGCCAAAGCGGCCTGTGATGTAATCCTCTGTCCTCTTATCTTTTGGCCGGCTGAAGATATCAACGGTCTTCCCGTATTCTATCATCTCTCCCAGGAGGAAAAACGCGGTCCATTCGGATACACGCGCTGCCTGCTGCATGTTATGGGTGACAATTACAATGGTGTATTCTTGGGCCAGATTTCTCATTAAGTCCTCAATTTTAAGAGTAGCTGCCGGGTCCAGAGCGCTGCAAGGCTCATCCAGCAATATTATCTCCGGCGCTACAGCTAAAGCCCGGGCAATGCAGAGACGCTGTTGCTGTCCGCCTGAGAGAGAGGCACCCGACTGGTTAAGCTTGTCTTTCACTTCATCCCACAGGGCGGCCTGGCGCAGGCTCCGTTCCACGACTTCCTGTAAATCGCCGCGCCGGCTCCAGAGGCGTGTCAGCCTGAGACCCGCCGCTACATTGTCAAAAATAGACATCGTGGGGAAAGGGCTCGGCTTCTGAAAGACCATGCCGATACGCTGGCGGATGGTAACGGGGTCAACATCTCTGGCATAGATGTCTTTACCGTCCAGCAAAACGCTGCCGCTTACTCGGCCTCCGTGGGAGACCTCGTGCATTCGATTCAGACAGCGAATAAAGGTGGACTTTCCGCAGCCGGAGGGGCCGATAATAGCAGTGATTGTTCGCGAGCGAATACTCATACTAATATCCTTAATTGCCAGCGTTTTTCCGTACCAGGCATTCAGGGTTTGCACTTCCAAAATACCTTTATCACCTTCAAAGTGGGTTGTCACTTCACGAATGTCCTGTTTAGTAGTAGCGTTCCTTACTCTATCAGACACTGTAGCCATTTTTCTTTCCTTTCTTAAATATTACTCTATTCTCTAAGACTTATCACGCATGCCTGCGACCGCTGATCCAGCGGACGAGGATGCTTATACAAAGAACCAGCAGCAGTAATAGAAAAGCCGCGGCCCATGCCTGATGCTGCCAGTCAGCGTAGGGGGACAGGGCATAGTGATATATCTGCAGCGGCAAGGCCCCTATCGGCTTGGTCAGGCCCTGGTATCCGAAGTTGCTGCCCAGGGCTGTGAAAAGGAGCGGAGCGGTCTCCCCGGCAACGCGAGCAAGGGAAAGCATTACCCCGGTAATAATGCCGGTGAGCGCGCCTGGTACTATTACTGATAACACTGCTCGCCACCTCGTGATACCAAGGGCCAGCGCTGCTTCTCGCATCGAGTTTGGCACCAGACGCAATGACTCCTCGGCTGTCCGGGCGATAATGGGGACCATGATTATTGCCAGCGCTACACCCGCTGAGAGCGCGGAGAACGAGTGCATGGGTCGTACTAAGATAGCATAAGCGAATATTCCCACCACAATCGAGGGCACTCCGGCCAATATATCTGATGCGAACCGGACTGTCGCTGCCATTTTTGGGCTGGCGAAATCGGACACGAAGATACCTGCCATCAATCCCACAGGGATGGCCAGAATTGAAGCCAGCCCTATCAAGATAAGAGAGCCGATAATTTCGTTACGCATTCCTCCGCCAGCCTCGCCAACCGGTTTGGCTGCTTGGGTAAGGAAGTTCAGATTGATATAAGAGATGCCGTGGACCAGAATATAGCCCAGGATAAGAGCAAGAATCAGAATAGCTAGCCCGGCGGCGCAGCCGCTCAAGACAAGCATTAGCCGGTTGAACCACTTCCGCCGTAAATGGTTACGTTCTGACATGAATCTTTAACTCGCTTCCTTCACTGCTGTCAAACGCCATACCAGCAGGCGCGCTACTACATTTATCAGCAGCGTGACGCCGAAAAGCACAAGTGCTAATTCCACGAGGCTGGCAATGAAGAGCCCGCTGGATGCCTCGCCGAACTCATTGGCGATCTTGCTGGAGATAGTAGTGCCGGTAGAGAAAAGCGATGGTGTCAGCTTGTACGCATTGCCGATGACCATAGTCACCGCCATGGTTTCCCCCAGGGCGCGGCCCAGCCCCAGTATTGTCGCTCCTATCAGTCCGGAGCGGCAGTAGGGCAGGACCGCCCGGCGGATCGTCTCCCAGCGCGTTGCCCCCAGCGCCAGCATTGCTTCCCGCTGGTGGTCGGGCACGGCCTTAATGGCGTCCCGGCTCACCGCGGTGATGATGGGGATAATCATCAGCGTGAGTATGACCCCTGCGGTAAGGAAGCTAAAACCGAACACCTGCCCGTGAAATATCGGGATGAATCCCAGATGTCCTCCCAGCCATCTCTCGATCGGCGTCATGAACGGCGCGAGGACGTAGATTCCCCACAGCCCGATGATTACGCTGGGTATAGCCGCCAGCATTTCGATGAGAAAAGAGCAGGGACCTCGCAGCCAGGATGGCGCCATCTCCACCAGAAAAATAGCTGCTCCCAGGCTTATCGGTACAGCGATCAGGACGCCGATTGCCGAGGTCAGCAATGTCCCGTAAATTGCGGGAAGGGCGCCAAACGATTCTTTGGGCACGTCCCATGATGAACTACCGAGAAAGGAAATCCCGAACTTGCTGATAGATGGTGCTGCCTCTATGTTCAGGACAATAACGAGTCCTAACAGAATCGCGACTATGACAAGGGCAAAAATGAGTGTAAGGTTTGAGAATATCCTGTCTCCGAAGCGCCTGCGGCGGCCAAATGTCCGGCCTTTTACAGGGGGTGGTGACATAGTGGCTGCATCGTATTCCATCGCGGTATACTGCCTCAGTTCTCCTTTACGGGACAAACAGCGAATGCAGAAGAGGTTTCACCTCTCTGCATTCCTCTATTTGATTGTTTGTTTGATAGCTGTCGTGCCTGTCTATTGACTGAGCAATGGCTGCCCCTGGTAATTAATGGACTTTATCTCGTTTTCTACCTTGGTTATGGCTGCGCTCGATAGCGGGGCGTAGTCGAGTGCCGTTTCATACTGTTGTCCATCATGTATCCCCCACCAGAGAGCGTTTACCAGGGCTTCACCTTTAACTTTATTCTTCTGATTGACATAGGCCAGTATCCAGGTAAGGCCGCAAATCGGGTAAGCGTCCGGGTTAGATGAGTTGGTAATCATGATCTTCATATCGTCAGGCAAAGTAACATTGGCCATCGCTGCGGTCGTTCCGGCCAGGCTGGGAGCTTCATAACTGCCAGCCGCGTTCTTTAACAATATCCAGGGCAGGTTATTCTGGAGGGCGTAAGCCAGCTCATCGTAACCGATGGCGCCAGGTGTCTGCTGTACCGCGCCTGCCACCCCGGCACTTTGCGGAGCACCAATATCCCCGGGCCAGCTAACTGATGTTGCGCTGCCCACCTGAGTAGCCCAGTCGTTGCTCACCTTCGAGAGATAGTTCGTGAAGATGAAGGTAGTGCCGGAGCCGTCGGACCGGTGCACCACTGTAATCGGCGTGTTGGGAAGGTTCAGCCCCGGGTTGAGGGCTGTAATCTGCGGGTCGTTCCAGGTCGTTATTTGCTTAAGGTATATCTTAGCTAGGACATCACCTGTCAGCTTGAGCTGTCCCGAGGGGATACCGGCCAAGTTGTAGATTACAGCGACTGCGCCGGCGGCCGTCGGTATATGCAGAATCGGGCCACCCGCGGCCTCTGCTGCTGCTTGCTGCGCAGACGTCATGATGGCGTCAGTGGCGCCGAAGTCGACAGTGCCTGCTGTAATCTGTTGGATGCCTGCGCCGGAGCCGACCGCGCTATAGTTTATTTTTACGCCTGTGAGCTGGAAATATACGTCAAACCACTTGGTATACAGAGGGTAAGCGAATGTGCTGCCCGCACCGTTCAGGCTCACTGATTGTGGGGGCGTCGTTCCTGTAGTTGTAGGTGTGGGAGTTGATGTCCCGGTGTTACCGCTGCTGCATCCGGCAAGCAAAATCGTTGCCACGAGCAAAGCTGCTACCATAGGAAATGTGAACCATTTCCATCTCTTTCTAATTTTCACTTTTTGCCTCCTGATTACTTTGTTTCAGCTATATGTGACTCGAGTTCAGGCAGGATATCCTGTATCTCCTCAATCAATTTTTTTACCTTTGTTTCGATCTCGTCTCTGATAGCTCTTACCCGCTCTATGGATTTGCCTTCGGGGTCTTCCAATTGCCAGTCTTCAGTGGGGACAAAGGTGGCGGGGCAAACACCTTCCACTCCACAGCCCATGGTGATGACCCTGTCCGCATCCTCCATCATCTTCAAAGTAAGTATCTTGGGGCGCTGGGAGCTGATGTCTATTCCTATTTCTTTCATAGCCTGCAGCACAGTGCGGTCCGTGTGGCTGGCCGGCTGAGTTCCGGCAGAAAACGCCTGAGCTTTGCCCCTGGCGTAGGCATTAAAAAAGGCCTCAGCCATCTGGCTTCGGCCCGAGTTGTGCACACATACGAACAGGATTTTCTTCATGTCTCTGGGGTTGATAATAGCAGGGGATTGTTAAGAGGCGTTTAAGGTTTTGTTAAAGGTTTGTTAAACTTTTTGTGGTTATTGAGGCTTCTGTTCAAGAGGCAGAGTGAAGCTGAAAGTAGAGCCTTTTCTTTCCACGCTATCCGCCCAAATCTTACCGCCGTGAGCTTCAATGATGTGCTTGGCAATGGCCAGGCCAAGCCCTGTGCCTCCGCTGGTGCGAGACTTATCGGCCTTGTAGAAACGCTCGAAAATCCGGGGCAAGTCGTCTGAGGAAATGCCGGTGCCTGTGTCGGCCACTGAGACTAAAATATCGGCGTCCTCGGCTTGGGCGGAGATACTAATTTTGCCGCCGGAGGGGGTGAATTTGATGGCGTTGTGGATGAGGTTGACCAGTACCTGCTCCACATGGGACTCGTCAGCCATCACCTCAGGCAGGTTGTAAGGAATAGCAAAATCAAACTTAAGCCCAG
>JAJYLC010000110.1 GCA_021787935.1 Chloroflexota bacterium
TAAGCAAATGGTCCGGATCGGCAGCACACGCCCTGCCGACCCCAAGACAAAGATGAAGCCTTTCTTTAATGCGCTAGAGGAAGAAGTGGCTGAGCTTTGGCCGGAGGTCACCAGGCACATAGAGAGCAAGGAGTACTTCGGGCCAGCGCAGGTAGCTGCTCTAGTCAGGGAAGGGGTAATGCCCGGTCAGGGTGGAGAATGTTTCGGCCTGGCACAAATAATAGGGCAGTGTGGCAAGGGTAAGCCATCAATAAAGTCTCCCATACGGGGCTTGCTCTACGCGGGCGCTGATGCTGGTAGCTACGGGCTCGGTTTCCATCAGGCTGTAGATTCGGGCATTAAAGCAGCAGAGATGGTCCTATTTTATTGCACAACCCATAAGTTATAATATGGTAAGCGATGCCATAGCACCGCGCCTCTTAGGAAATACGAGATGTACACTTGTCGTGGTTGATGACGAGCACCGTTTATTAAGGTGGGGCAATAGCCGCTGGCAAACCCCTGAATGTGCAAAGGTTTTTGCTAACGAACCAGACTGATTATATAACCACTTCTATAACAGGTGTACACTGAAGCTAAGATAGTTCCTCGATTTTGATTAACAAAATACTTTTCTCATCAGGTGTTTTCAATGAAACAATCAGGGGGTGGAAGTTAGTTATGGAAGACTCAGCACTTTCCAACGTTAAAGTCCTTGATTCGAGTTGGTATATAGCCGGCCCTTACTGCACCAAGCTGCTGGCTGATTATGGTGCGGATGTAATAAAGGTAGAGAAACCCGGCGAAGGGGACCCCGCAAGGAGAATCGGGCCGTTTTTTAACGACGACCGAAATCTGGAAAAAAGCGGCCTTTTTCTTCACCTCAATACTAATAAGAGAGGGATTACTCTCAACCTTAAGTCAGCTGAAGGAAAGAGAATATTCAAGGAAATGGTAAAAAAAGTAGACATTGTCGTAGAAAGCTTCAGCCCACGCGTTATGCCCGGCTTGGGGCTGGGTTATAAAGTCCTCGAAAAAATAAACCCCAAGATAATTATGACATCTATTTCCAACTTTGGGCAGACAGGTCCTTATCGCGATTTCAAGGCATCAGAGATAGTTGAGTATGCCATGGGCGGCGAGATGTACTCGTCAGGCATAGCAGAACGCGAGCCGCTGAAGCTAGGGGGGAATGTGGGGCAGTACCAGGCGGGGACGATGGCTGCAGTAGCTACTCTGGGGGCTTTCTACGGTGTCGACTTACAGGGTGAGGGGCAGCATATAGACATCTCGATTATGGAGACTGAGGCTGGTGATGCTGACAGAAGAAGCACTCATATCATGGGTTACCTTGCCGCAGGCGTAATTACAAACCGGTGGGTGCCACCGCGAGAAGCAGCAAGGATAATGATTATGCCTTCTGGAGTATATCCTTGCAAGGACGGTTTCATAAATACACTGAGCATGCCCACTTGGTTCCCCAGATATGTTAAGGCGCTGGGTATGCCCGAACTAAAGGACGACCCCCGGTTCCAGAATGTCTACAACAGCGAGACCGCTCCAGAGTTCGACGCTATCTGGTATAACTGGCTGGCTGACCATACCAAGCAGGAGGTTTTCGAGGCCTGCATGGAAGCTAAAATCGCCAGCGCGCCGGTGAATAATGCAGAGGATGTGGTCAACTATTCACATCTCAAAGACAGGGAGTATTTCAGCGAAATCGAACATCCCGTAACTGGCAGGATTACATACACAGGTGCGCCATTTAAGCTTTCGGAAAGTCCCTGGCAACTCAGGAGCCCCGCCCCTCTTCTGGGGCAACATAATGAAGAGATATACACAAGAATACTGGGATACGACAAAAAGGATCTGGCTAAACTCAAGGAGCGCGGGGTTATTTAATAGCGGTTAGGAGGAGAGCAGAAATGGCTAGATTACCGTTAGAAGGCGTTAGAATTGTGGGCATGCCGGTGGTTATAGCGGGTCCTTTTGCGACCATGCTTCTGGCGGATATGGGAGCCGAGGTCATCCTGTCGGAATCAATCCAACACTTCCCCCCTGTTACACGAGGAGCATTCTCCAGGCCGCCTCAGTTCATCGTGCCGACCACGGGCGGCGGAATGATAGGCGGAACCGGCGGGCTTTCCACCTATTACGACCACTGGGCGGGAAGCAGGCCCTGGGATCGTTACGTAATGTTCAATAATTTGGGACGCAACGAGCTAAGCTGTTGTATCGATCTCACCAGGCCCAAGGGAGTAGATGTATTCAAGAGGCTGATAAAGAAAAGCGATGTGTTTCTGGAGAGCAACCGCCCGGGCTCGATAGATAAGCTGGGCATAACCTATGAGTCACTTAAAGAGGTGAAACCGGATATCATCCACATCAACATGCCTGCGCTTGGCAGCACCGGACGGCACAGTCAGGGTGCTTTATTTGGCGCTCAGCTTCAGGCTCTGGCTGGACATACCTGGCTGACACGCTATCCTGACCTCGATTACACCACCACTCAGTCTTTTATATTTCATGCCGATGCTTGCGCGGGTGCAACCGCAGCCTTTGCTGTGCTGTGCGCTCTACATTACCGCAAACGCACCGGTAAGGGGCAACATATAGACTTATCTCAGCTGGAAACAGTGATTCCTCATTTGGGCGAAGCGATTATGGACTACACTATGAACCATCGTGTACAGGAGCCACTGGGCAATCGTGATGCAAATATGGCTCCTCAGGGGGTCTATCGCTGTTATGGCGATGATAGGTGGGTTGTTATTACTGTCGACTCAGACAAGGCATGGCAGGGGTTATGCCGTGGTATGGGCAATCCGGAGTGGGGGAAAGAGGAGCGATTCTCCACCGTGAAGGGGCGCATGGAGAACCATGATGAGATAGATAGATTTATTGAGGAGTGGACCTCTCGCCATGATAACTATGAGGTAATGTGGATTTTGCAGAAAGAAGGGGTAGCGGCAGGGCCGGTACTCGATGGGCGGGATGCCACTCACGATCCGCATCTGGCCTACCGGGGTTTCTTCGAGATAGCTAAACACCGGGAAACAGGCGTCCATCTCTATCCGGGTATTTCTTGGAAGATGAGCAAAACGCCCCTGAAAATACGGAAGGCAGCGCCGTGTCTAGGCGAGGACAATGATTATGTATTTAAGAAAGTAATAGGCATGTCTGATGCCGAGATTAAGGAACTGGAAAAGGAGCAGATAATAGGTGGGGATGAGTATGTGGAGGGGGCAGGCGCCTTACAGTTATAGTCAAGTCGCGGTAAGGACGGTACTCTGTATTAAAACCAGGTAACGCAACGATAATATCAGGAGGTTCTGGCAACAAGTTAAAGCTGCAGTATTTCATGGTCCACGGGATATCAGGCTTGAGGAAGTGGAAAATCCCAGAGCAAATGCAGGCGAAATAGTCATCAAAGTCAAAGCCTGCGCCATATGCGGCTAGACCTTCATACCAGCAAATTGGACATATCCGTGTGCTAGTGCTTGTAGACTGTCAACGCTAATAAGGTTTTCAGAAGTTATACGCTCTAGAACATGCTCAACCATGCCATTAGGCACGGATTTAGCTTCATGGTGGGCGATGGAGGTCTCGAACCTCCGACCTTCTGTGTGTAAAACAGACGCTCTAACCGCTGAGCTAATCGCCCATATGGCGCGCTTGGCGGGACTCGAACCCGCGACCTTAGCCTCCGCAGGGCTACGCTCTATCCAATTGAGCTACAAGCGCAAATCATTGAAATTATATGGTGCCGAGGGTGAGATTTGAACTCACATGCCCTTTCGGACACTACGCCCTGAACGTAGCGCGTCTGCCATTCCGCCACCTCGGCTTTTTGCATCACCCAATTATATCTTTTCGCCAATAGAGGGTCAAACTGCCCACGGCTAGCTGTGCCGCTCCACAAAGCGCCCCATGCGCCTCAGCGCCTCCTCAATATCAGAAAGCGCCGTGGCATAGCAGCAGCGCACATATCCCTCACCGCACTCCCCAAACGCAGACCCCGGAACCACAGCCACCTTCTCCTCGACAAGAAGCTGTTCAGCGAACTCCTCAGAGGATAGCCCTGTTACCTTAACCGAGGGAAAGCAATAGAACGCGCCCTTCGGCTCGAAGCAGGCAAGCCCGATATCGTTCAAACCCTTCAGCATCACCCGCCGACGGCGGTCATAATCGGCAACCATTTCCTTGACTACAGCATCGCCTGCTCTCAAAGCTTCGGTAGCTGCCATCTGCGCCACTATCGGTGCACATAGCATAGTATACTGATGCACCTTGGTCATCGCCTCAATAATCTCGTGTCTGGCGGCGGCGTAACCCACCCGCCATCCGGTCATAGCGTAAGCTTTGGAGAACCCGCCGAGAAGAACAGTGCGCTCTTTCATCTCGGGAAGCGAGGCAAAGCAGGTATGCTTGACCCCGTATACCAGCCTGTCATATATCTCGTCCGAGACCACCAGCAGGTCGTGCCTCCGGGCAACCTCCGCTACCTCTGCCAGTTCATTCCTTTCCATCACTGCCCCGGTAGGGTTGTTGGGATAACCCAGAAGGATGGCTTTAGTCCTGGGCGTTATACGCTTCTCAATATCGGCGGCCTTAACTTTGAAATCATTCTCTACTGTGGTGGGTATGGGAATGAACACGCCTTCTGCCAGCACAGTGCATGGGCCATAGGAGACATATGTGGGGTCCGGGGAGAGCACCTCGTCCTTAGGGTTGATAATGGACCTCATCGCCAGGTCCAGGCCTTCACTGACTCCCACAGTGACCAGGAGCTCGGTTTCCGGGTCGTATTCCACTCCATAACGCGTGTACAGATATCGCGTCAGTTCCTGCCGGAGCTCCAGCAGTCCCTTGTTGGAGGTATACATTGTGTAGCCCTTTTCGATACTGTAGATGCCAGCCTCGCTGACATGCCAGGGAGTAACGAAGTCAGGCTCGCCAACCCCCAGCGATATGGCACCTTCCATCGTCGACAGAATATCGAAGAATTTCCTGATGCCTGAAGGAGAAATGCCTTCAACCCGCTTCGAGATTAAGCTGCGGGCACGCTTAGAATTAAGCCCGGGCCTGGGCGACATGGTGTGACCTCCTCTCCTACAGGGTCAGCGGCTGCCGCCGCCCTTTTTCTCCACCGCCCTCCAGAATCTCCCCATCCTCCTTGTACCTCTTGAGTAAGAAATGCGTTACCGTACCCTGGACCGACTCCAAAGTGGCTAGCTTCTGCCAGACAAAGGCTGCTGCCTCCTGCATAGTCTTGCCCACCACGAATACAGCCAAGTCGTAAGTCCCTGAGACCAGATAGACCGACCTCACCTCCGGAAAACGATAGATTCGCTCAGCGATAGCATCGAAGCCTACATTCCGCTGTGGCTGGATTTTGACCTCGATAAGGGCCTGCACCTGCTCTTCGCCCAGCCTTTCCCAGTTGACTATAGTTTTGTATTTGACGATAACGCGGTCTCTTTCCGCCTTCTCTATGGTCTTCTCGACCTCTTCCATAGATATGCCAGTCTGGGTAGCTATCTGCTCTGGTGTTGTCCTGGCATCCCTTTCCAGGGCTTTTAGAACTTCTTTATTCATAGTATTCACCTCATCTCTACCCCCTCTCTCAGGAGGAGGTTAAAATTAAAAAATTGGGATATACTCCCAAGCTCCAGGCTGCCCTAAGACCTTCGTATTATTTCGAATGCCGACCATTCATCCCCACGCTCATTATAACTCAGCACAAAGAACCTGCCATCCTCCGTGCGTACCTTAAATAGCCTCGCACCTGGCTCCTGCCACTCTTTTTCGATTTCCTGTATTTTGTGCTCAATGCCCTCCCATGTGAGAGATACCGGCCTCTCAGCATAGGTTCGGCCCGAATAACAACTGACCAGAACCTGTTTTTCAGTCATCTAAAGATTCGGCCTCCTCTTCTGCCATCCTGCTGCCTGCTCATAGGCATAGGCAACTCTAAACAGCGTCTCCTCTGAGAAAGGCTTGCCCAGAATCTGCATGCCTACCGGAAGACCATCTGTAAACCCCGCGGGCACGGATATTCCCGGTATGCCGGCGATATTAGCTGGCAAAGTGCAGACATCACTCAGGTACATCTGAAGCGGCTTATCTGCCTTCTCGCCGATGCGAAATGGCACTGTAGGTGAGGTAGGCGTCACCAGCGCATCGTAACGGGTAAAGGTCTCGGCGAACTCACGGCTGATAAGCGTTCGCACCTTCTGCGCCTTGAGATAGTAGGCCTCATAATAACCGGCAGATAGGGCATAGGTACCAAGCATAATGCGTCTCTTCACCTCCGGGCCAAACCCGTACTGGCGCGTCTTCTCCATGGCGTCCCACATATTCTCTGCTTCTTTAGCAGAGAAGCCATACTTGACACCATCGTAACGCGCCAGGTTGGCCATAGCCTCCGAGGGAGCAATGATATAGTAGCAGGCAAGGGCATACCTGGTATGGGGCAGCGAAACGTCCCACTCCACCTCAGCCCCCAACTCCTCAAGTTTGCCGATAGCCCGCCTTACCACCTGCTCCACACCGCTCTCCATGCCCTGGACAAAGTACTCCTTCGGCACGCCGATGCGCAGCCCCTTAAGGTTTGGCACGAGTGACTTCGTGTAATCGGGGACCTGTCGGTCAACAGAGGTAGAATCACAGACGTCATATCCGGCGATAACATTCATCACCAGCGCGCAATCGGTTACATCCTTGGTCAAGGGTCCTATCTGGTCAAGAGAGCTGGCGAAGGCAACCAGACCGTATCTTGAGACCCGACCATAGGTAGGCTTGAGCCCCGCCACGCTGCAAAAGCCCGCAGGCTGACGAATGCTGCCTCCCGTATCCGAGCCCAGAGCATAAATAGCCTCTCCGGCAGCTACCGAGGCTGCCGAGCCCCCGCTGCTCCCGCCGGGGACACGGTCTAAATCCCATGGGTTGTGAGTTACAAAAAAGGCGGAGTTCTCCGTAGATGAGCCCATAGCGAACTCGTCCATATTTCCCTTGCCCATCATCACCATGCCCGCAGCTTTCAACCTTTCTACCACCGTGGCATCATAAGGCGGGATGAAGTTACTAAGCATCTTCGAAGAGCAGGTGGTCTTCACACCCTTGGTGCACATAACATCCTTAATCAGCGCTGGAATTCCCGTCAAAGGCGATAAGTTGCCAGCCTTGATATTCTCGTCAGCCTGCCTGGCTTGAGTAAGAGCCATATCCTCGGTAACAGTGACGAAGGAATGCACTTTGTCCTCAACCCGATGTATGCGCTCGAGCACTGCTTTGGTCAACTCAAGAGATGATAACTTACGACTTTTAAGCAAGTCATGTGCTTCGTGAACTGTCAGGTCGTACTCAGAAGCCATCGATTTTCCTTTAAAATCTACGCCCCGGTTACCAAATGCAGATGGTAGATTAAATAGATACTCCAAGTGCTGTTTAGATGTTCCCGCTCCCGCTTTAAGTGGTAATTATTCCAGAACCGCCCGCACCCGGAAGCAGCCATCCTCTTCCCGAGGTGCGTTGGCCAGAATTTCCTTAGGGGAGAAAGACGGCCTCACCTCGTCATCTCTGAGCACATTCCTCAAAGCAACAGGGTGAGAAGTGGGAGGAACTCCTGAAGTATCCACCTGCTTCAAAATCTCAAAGTTCTCCAGTATATTGGAGAGTTGTTCCCTGAACTTTTCCACATCAGCCTCGGTAAGCCCCAAGCGAGCAAGCAGGGCGATATGCTTAACTTCTTCCCGATCCAGCTTCAATCCGGTGCTCCGAAAACAAAATCTATTACAATATATTTTATGAGGAATTATATCACCCGACCTAAATATGGGCAACAGTTTGCTTTAGGAATAAGGATAATGATGTCAATTGGGGCAATTAAGGGATTGACAAAAACCGCTCCGCTACCTAAAGTTACCAAGGGCAAAAAGCGGCACTATCGGGGTGATATCTGATAACCTAAAAAGATCCCTCCGCACAGGATCGTCACGCTTAGGTATGACTATTAAGTGAAGTAATACATGGCCGTTCAAGAGGGCATTAGATATGGGTCTCTGGGCTAACTTATTCTACAGCTACCGCAGAGTTGTCAAAGTAATAACACTGTTCCTGATTATTGCAGGCCCGGGCATCATCGTAATGGTAGCGGACAACGATGCCGGCGGTATTACCACCTATATAGTCACCGGTTCCAAATACGGTTACGGCCTTATCTGGTTTGTCATACTTCTGGGACCAGTAGCATATATTGTACAGGAGATGACAGTACGCTTAGGCGCGGTAACCAAACGCGGTCATGCTGAGGCAATCCTCGATGCTTTTGGCCCATTCTGAGGGTGGTTCTC
>JAJYLC010000111.1 GCA_021787935.1 Chloroflexota bacterium
ATCTCGCGAGCTTGCTTTCTCTGTTATCTACGCCGGCATTTTCATTGTTATCTTCGCCATCGATCTGGAGCAGCAGTTGATACTGAACATGGTGGTCTTTCCCGCCATGGTGCTTGCCTTCGCCTTCGCCTTCTTCTGGGGAGGATTCGAAGAGTTCTGGCCCAAAACCGGTCCGGGATTTGTCCTCAGCGTGTTGATGGGAGGGGCGGTAGGCTTTGTATTGCTGCTGCTACCTTATCTGCTTACCAGGGGCCGCGGGATGGGCTACGGCGATGTGAAGCTGGCAGCCTTTATCGGATTGATGAGCGGGTTCCCGCTGGTGATAATAGCCCTGCTGGTAGGCATTGTAGCAGGCGGGATAATAGCGATATCCCTGCTCCTAACAGGAGCTGTGAAGAGCAGAAAGGCCGCTATACCTTACGGACCGTTTCTGGCAGTGGGTGCTATGGTGGCGCTTATCTGGGGCGACCGGATTTTTCACTGGTGGTGGGGCATGGGGGTGAGGTAGGTAAGCTTGACAGGACGGGACAAGCCGTTGTAAATTTGGACTATTATTTTTTGCGAGGCTGACAACCGAGATATGTCATTGCGAGCGCAGCGACGAAGCAATCTTTCGTATTCGTAAGTAAAGGCCTGCCCTGAGCCTGTCGAAGGGAAAAGGCACGAAAGATTGCCGCGGCCTCCTGCGGATGGCCTCGCAATGACGCTAAAACGGTAGCATGGATAAACAATATTATGTATACATAATGACAAATCCAGCGGATACAACACTGTATGCGGGAGTTACGAGGGACTTAAGGAAAAGGGTATACGAACACAAGGAGAAACTGGTTAAGGCGTTCACAAAGAGGTATAACATTACGAAGCTTGTCTATTACGAGGTGTGCAACGATATAGAAGGCGCCATTATGCGTGAAAAGCAGATAAAGGCTGGCTCAAGACAAAAGAAGATTGAATTGATTAATTCGATGAATATAGAGTGGCGCGATTTATACGAGGAGCTATGATGGATATGTCATTGCGAGGAGCGTAGCGACGAAGCAATCTCTCGTACTCGTAAGTAAAGGCCTGTCCTGACCCTGTCGAAGGGAAATGGCGCGAAAGATTGCCGCGGCCTCCTGCGGATGGCCTCGCAATGACACAGAACAAAGGGGCGGTGCCTAGTATGTCATTGCGAGGAGCGTAGCGACGAAGCAATCTCTCGTACTCGTAAGTAAAGGCCTGTCCTGACCCTGTCGAAGGGAAATGGCGCGAGAGATTGCCGCGGCCTCCTGCGGATGGCCTCGCAATGACATAAATAGAAAACGATGGCCTGGCAATGACACCGCAAAGCGTCGGTGACCAGAGGTAAGAATATGAACAATGTGATAATGAAAAGGAAGGGCCAGGGCGGGTTCACCTTCATGGAGCTGATGATTGCCCTGATCATATTCATTATCGCAGTCGCTCTGGTGATACTGGCGACTCAGGGTTTCTTCACCAAGGCCAAGGGGACCACCATGGCCGTTGATGTGCGCGATGTGCAAACCGGTGTCGGTTCTTATGCCACTGCGTCGCAGCTTGCTACCGGTAAGGCTATGTACCCAACGTCAGATGCCCAGTTGCCTGCAGTGGGAAATACTACCATTGATTTCAAGGCTAGCTTTGTGAATGAGAACGGTGAAGTAGAAATCTTCTATCGGGACTTTCTTTCCAACAAGCTGCCGAGGCACTGGGACGAGGGGGTGTGGCAGATAGACAATAGGGGCACAGTCTCCGTGAATATGAATCCGACTGATTACTAAAAGAAGGAGGTGGTACTAAAGAGGGTATACGTTTAGTCTATGGTAATATAGACACGAAGCTGTACGAGTGTTAACCTAGAGGGCAGTGAAAAATACGAAAGGAAGGAGGTGAAACATGAAGAATTTCAAGAGAGGAGAGAGGGGCTTTACCCTGATCGAGCTACTGATCGTGGTCGCAATCCTAGGCATACTGGCAGCGGTGGTAATCCCCAACGTGGTCGGCTTGATAGGCAGAGGAGGCAAGCAGGCTCTGGGTACTGACCAGCAGACAATCCAGCTGGCGGTTTCTGCCTTCTATTCGGATACCCATGGAGGCTTCGATGTTAAAGGGCAGACCTACACTACTGGATCTGTTGTTGCCATGTGGTCCGATTCTGGGAACCTAACAGCGGAGCACTTCTA
Organism: Chloroflexota bacterium; assembly: GCA_021787935.1. Lineage (GTDB taxonomy): Bacteria > Chloroflexota > Dehalococcoidia > SZUA-161 > SZUA-161 > JACWAE01. The sequence goes on from JAJYLC010000111.1 coordinate 2,187, forward strand.
TCCCTGCGCGCTGGCTTCTCTGTCTCTACCTGGTAACGCACCGTACCTGGTGGCAGGTCCTACCGGGGGCGACACCAGGAACCCGACCAATCCGAAGCTAGATAAAAGCACCGTCGTCGGTAATGCGCCAAACGGCCATGATAGCGGCGTTGGTGCCAGCGATAACGACATAGCGATTTCGGCTATCTGGATGGGGCTGCTGGTAAATGCTCCGGGCACTATTGTGAAGGCTGGTGGTCTAAATACCCCTGGGAACTGCTCGGTGCTGGGCAACGATACGGGGCTCTATCTGCAGAACATGCCGCGCTCGGCTGATCATGCATACAACGGCGCTCAGCTGCCTGGCGGCGGCTATAGCTGGGTAGTGGGCTACGGCGGCAGCGTCTATTCCGCGTACAAGTATAACGGCGTCTGGTATGCTGGCTACAGCGGCGCATATCCGTGATGCCTGATGGCTTAGCTGAAGTAAGTGTTTAGAAGTAACACAGTTTTGAAGAGAGTCCTTCTTGCGAAGGACTCTCTTCGTGTCTTATGTCATTGTGACGAACAGAATATGTCATTGCGACCCTGAGCGTATCGAAGGGGAAGCAATCTCTCGTACTCGTAAGTAAAGGCCTGCCCTGAGCCTGTCGAAGGGAAAGGGGCACGAAAGATTGCCGCGGCCTCCTCTGGATGGCCTCGCAATGACATAAGAAAAAGACGATGGCCTCGCAATGACATAAGGTTTTCCCATTCGTGGTGAGCCCTTCGAGTGGGCTCACTTCGTGGCGACTCAGTGGAGCCAGGACAGGCCCGTCGAACCATGAACGGCCCTTCGACAATCCTTCGGCTAGCTCAGGACAGGGCTCAGGACAGGGCTAAGGGCGAACGGTAAAAGCCTATTTTAAAAACAATAACATTCTGAAAGCCATGGGAAAAGGTCAAGTGCCTTTGGGTAGAGGGTGTTTAGAAGCACAATTACCATTCCGTGTTTGACACGGAATCCAGAAAACCCGGCTTCAAAATTACGGTGAACGTATCTGGATATATGGTAGACTGTTTGCTAAACGACCTCTTTGGGTACGGGAGTTTATACAGAAAAATAATACTTTTGGGGGATTGTACTATACAGTACGTCTGTTATTATTTAGGGAACGAGCAATTATCATACCGGGCTTAACAATATCGGCATTAGGGGTGAAACATAGAAGAGCTTAAGCGGCCAGAGCGCGGCTTTACCCTGATAGAATTAGTAATAGTGATCTTCATCCTGGGTATACTGGCAGGGGTAGTCGTAGTCAATGTGACGGGGCTGACCGGGCGCGGTGAGGCGGAGAGCTACGCCAATGACCTGGGGACTATTCAGACAGTGGTGTCCGCGTTCTACGCGGACACGCATGCCTACAGCAGTACAAGCGGCTGGAACGAAGCGGGCAATTATACTTCGGTGCATAACTACCCCACCGCGACGGGCACTGACTCCGCACTCTATCTGGGCAATGAGGTCCGTATAGGCAAATACGCAGTGTATGTGGTGATGGATGGCAACGATAGCAAAGAGGCCACAACGAATGACATAACAGCTGCCGCTATCTGGATGGGGCTGCTGGTCAACGGGCCGGGGACCGGCACGGCGGATACGATGGATAATAGTGCGCCGCTGAAAGGTGAAAGCGGGCCCTACCTTAATCCGCTGCCCAGGTCGTGCAGCACACACAACTTTTCCAAAGGCACCGGGACTATCACCTGGATAGTAGGCGCCTACGGCAGGGTTTACGGCGTTTTCGAGAACAGTGGAAATTGGTACGCCGGATACGGCGGAAAGTATCCGTGAGCGTTTAACCGCTGGCAAATAATGTAAGGGCGTCCTTCCCATTCGGGAAGGACGCCCTTTTCATTGCGAGGAGTCCCGATTCGCCGGGATGATTCCTCTCTTGCGCTCGGAGCAGGCTCCGCAATCTCTCGTATTCGTAAATATAAATGGGACGGAGGGATTGCCGCAGTCTCCTGCGGATGGCCTGCGATGACACGAGCGAAGTCGGGACTGCTGGGGGACGAATGGTTAATTTACTTGACAAAATGTTAAAAAAGGTGTAGAAAGAAGCACTAAACTTGACAAAATAGGAGAAAAGTACTATAGACACATAGCACGTCTTGTGATAATTTTTGTGCTGAGGTCATTTTAAACTGGTTAACTCTCAGGGGGGTATAAAAGTGGACAGAATCACGGTCTTCGTGGTTGACAGGCAGGCTCTTTACCGTCAGGGAATCAGGCAGGGGCTGGCTGCCACCGCCAAAGAGATAGAGGTGGTGGGTGACTGCGCGCCCGGTCCTGAGGCCTTGGCACTGATAGAGGCTTTCTCGCCTAACGTAGCGCTCCTGGACGTGGACCTACCGCTGCTCCGGGGACTCGACCTGGGGAGACAGATAACAACCCGCTGCCCAAGGGTGGCGGTGATGGCGCTCACTTCTGTCCCTGACGATGACCAGCTTTTCCAGTCGATCAGGTCCGGCGCAGTGGCCTATCTGAGCAAGGATGTCTCTGCCGAGGAGCTGGCTTCGGCTATCAGAAGGATTGTCAAGGGGGAGCGGCCCATAAATGAAAGCCTGCTGGGCAGGCCCAGGGTCGCGGAGCAGGTGCTGAGGCAGTTCCAGGATGTGTCTTTGATGGGCAAGGCGATGGAGACGCTGGCAACGCCGCTCACGCCGAGGGAGACGGAGACCCTGAAGTATGTGGCTGAGGGCTATTCCAACAAGCAGATCGCCCATGTGCTGGGCATCAGCGAGCAGACGATTAAGAACCATGTGACGTCTATTCTGGACAAGCTGGATGCTAATGACCGTACCCACGCTGTGGTGCTGGCGCTGCGGCAGGGGTGGATAGATATAGGCGAGACTACAATTAATAAGAGTTGAGTATCGAGTCTGAGTAAGGACGATAAAAGGGAGCCCTCCCGCTTGCGGGAGGGCTCCTCTTTTTACGTCTATGGGGCCCTTTTCAGCACCACCAGGATTCTCTGCTCGTCAGGCAGCCGTTTTGTTAGAATCCCGGGCAGGGCACGTTTCAGGAAGTCTGCCAGGGGATGAGAATCGAGCAGTTCCACATCTATAGCTTCCTCCACGGCATCCATGGTTTTCAAACTTTCAGCGATGGCAGCCGGTTTGTGTAACAAGAGAGAGATTTGAGTGCTGCCTCCGGGAGAGCCGCCGATGGCGAGGACGCGCAAAGCGGGAAGGCGCTGCAGCGATCTCCGCAGTCTCTCGAGTTGGACGAAGTCTACAGGCGGCACTATCACTATCTGTACCTGCTTTTTGAAAGAGGTTTCCGGCTGCACTGCTTGTCCTTTCATTGACTTAACAATCTCCTGGGCCCTTTGACTGGCCGGGGCGGCAGCTATTCTCTCCGCCTCTTCGATAATCTGCCGGGCTTTCTTCTCAGCTTCGGCGATTATTTTATCTGGTTTCGACTCGGTATCAGGGGATGGCTGGCCCGCTCTGGCCTGGGCGGCAGCTACTTTTTGGGCTTCTTCGATAATCTGGCGTCCTTTTTGCTCGGCTTCGGCGATTATCCTGCTTGCCTCTGCTTCCGCCTTTTTTCTGGCGTCCTCGAGGATCTGACGGGCCTTCTGGTCGGTATCTGGCTGGACTGACTTAGCTTGAGATTCGGTTTTTTTCCTGGCTTCTTCGATAATCTGGCGTCCTTTTTGCTCGGCTTCGGCGGTTATCCTGCTCGCCTCTGCTTCTGCCTTTTTTCTGGCGTCCTCGAGGATCTGACGGGCCTTCTGGTCGGTGTCTGGCTGGGCTGGTTTAGCTTGAGATTCGGCTTTCTTTCTGGCTTCCTCGATAATCTGGCGTCCTTTTTGTTCGGCTTCAGCGGTTATCTTATTTGCTTCTGCCTGCGCCTCTTTTCTGGCGTCCTCGAGGATCTGACGCGCTTTCTGGTCGGTGTCTGGCTGGCCGGATTTAATTTGAGATTCGGCCATCTTTCGCGCTTCCTCTATGATCAAACGTCCTTTTTGTTCTACTTCTCTGAGGACATCGGCTGACAAGGCATCGGCTTTCTTTCTAGCCTCCTCTATGATTCGGCGTCCTTTTTGCTCAGCTTCCTTGACTATCTTGCTTGCATCAGCCTCAGCCTTCTTCCTTATCTCCTCGGCCTTTTTATTATCCATAGGCTTCTCCTCACGAAATCAGGACGCCTGAACGCCAGCGTCAACCTGTCTGGCGAGAATATAACCCGTTTTGCCTGGCTTGTCTAGCGAGGAGCGCATCTGCTGTTCAGTTTTCACCCCTACGGCTCTGCATTGTTAAACGGACTCTCGCAAGCTGAATGATTTTCCTGTCTCTCGTGTGGTAAAATAAAACAAATAACTTCAATAAGCGCTGGTAAACTAACCGGATTTCGGAATATGTGTCGAACAGATATGGAGTTCACGGGGGAACGCGTTGTGCCGGGCAAAACGCCCCAAACGATTTATGACGAGCATATATACAGATATATCTTTGCTGCGGGCCTGGCTGAGAACAAGGTTATTCTGGATGTAGCGTGCGGCACCGGCTACGGTACACGTTATCTGGCGGAGAAAGGGCCCGGTAAGGTTGTCGGTGTAGACATATCGGCGGAAGCGGTGGATTATGCCCGGGAAAGGTTCGGTAAGGATAAAAAGGCAAGCTTCGTCTGCGCCAATGCCACCAGGCTGCCTTTTGGAGACCATGCTTTCGACTTGATCGTTTCTTTCGAGACCATAGAGCATATCAGGCAGTACAGAAAGTTTCTGGCTGAGTGCCGCCGGGTGCTTAGGGAGAATGGTTTGTTGATTTGCTCAACTCCAAACAGGAGAATCTTTTCTCCAAAGCTGGCAAAGCCTATAAACACTTTTCATGTTAAGGAGTTCTGGCCCGAGGAGTTTTATAATTTGCTGCGCAGATATTTTACCGATATTACTTTTTACGGGCAGTGCGATGTTAAACTCTCGGATAATTCGGTAGACCGGACTAACTACAATGTGCATGATTTCAATGATAATGAGCTAGTGTCATCAGCCTATATCATTGCCATGGCCAGGAAACCAAACAAGAGCAGCATATGATGTCTTCCCCCAAAGTATCAGTAATCACCGTAAACTGGAACAACTTTAACGACACCTCTGAATGCCTGGAGTCCCTCAGAAAGGTAACCTACCCTAACTTTGAAGTGATAGTGGTTGATAACGGCTCTGCTGGCGATGATGTTAGCCTGCTGAAGCAGAAATTCGGAGATTCTATCAGGTTGATTGGGAATGAGAAGAACTCCGGATTTGCCGGAGGTTGCAATATAGGGATTAAGGATGCTCTAGCCAGAGGGGCTGACTATGTGGTGTTGCTGAATAACGACACAGTGGTTGCCCCGGATTTTCTACAAAGTCTGGTCAGCATTGCCCAGGGCGATAAGAGTGTGGGCATAGCCGGCGGCAAGGTCCTTTGCTATGAGCTCCCTGAGCTGATATGGTTCGCCGGAGGTATTATAAACTGCCGGACAGGGAGAACACCCATCAAAGGAAGCGGAGAAGCCGATAAAGGTCAGTTTGATGAGATAGCGAAGGTCGACTGGATCAGCGGGTGTTTCATGTTTGTTTCACGAGATGTGTTACAGACTGCGGGCATGCTAGACGAGAGATTTTTCTTTGGATGGGAGGATGTTGACATTTGTGTCCGCGCAGCCAGAAAAGGTTTCAAGGTTCTTTTTGTCCCGAAGTCCAGGATCTGGCACAAGGGTTTTGGGATAAGTAAAAGAGATAGGCTTATGGGGATACCTGTATACTATGCCACAAGGGGCCAGTTTCTATTTATGGACAAACATTTCTCCAAACCTCAACTTGCGGTAGCCTGGCTATATTTTGCGGTTACCTTTCCTAAGTCTGCGTGGGATTACTCGCGTATATTGCATCGGTGGGAAGTGCCTCTTTATATCCTGTGGGGAATCGGCGGTTACCTGCATATCAAATTCCGGGAATATGCAAAAATATAGTTGGACTACTCAGGGAAATGTAAAGGGAGTTCGGTTGAACGCCCCTTACTATATAAGTTGACTCACAATTCTTTTACTAGATTGACGCTGCCACTATTTCAGCCACGTCCATAGCTTTTAGCTTACCCTCTGCCTCAAGACCCTTAATCGCGT
>JAJYLC010000010.1 GCA_021787935.1 Chloroflexota bacterium
CCCTGCGCCTATAATGGCTACTCGCTCTGTTTTTTGGGGCTTCATGGGAGGCACGAACTCGACGCCATGCTCATAGGCATAGTCCGCAGCCATGCGCTTCAGGTCTCTTATGGATACTGACTGATCGACCTGGGCGCGGCGGCACTTGACCTCGCAGGGGTGGTCGCAGACACGGCCTACCGACATGGGGAAGGGCAGCCGTTGTCTGATAAGCTTGTAGGCATCTGCGTATTTGCCTTCCTTTATCAGCGCTACGTAGCCCGGGCAATCCAACTCCACGGGGCAAGTGTGCTGGCAGGGAGCTCTGAATAAGGGCTGGCACACTGCCGCCGGGCAGTGCTTATCGATAATATGTGCTTCATACTCATCGCGGAAGTGCCGCAGTGTGCTGAGCACCGGGTTGGGAGCGGTCTGACCCAGGCCGCAGAGCGAAGCAGAACCAACCATCTCTGCCAGCTCGCTCAGCACGTTCAAGTCCTCCATCGTGCCTTTGCCCATAGTTATCTTGTTCAGGATCTCCAGCATCTTGGGGATGCCAGCGCGGCAGGGTGTGCACTTGCCGCAGGACTCGTCTCTGGTGAATTGCAGGAAGAACTTGGCTACGTCCACCATGCAGTTGTTCTCGTCCATAACAATAAGGCCGCCCGAGCCCATGATAGCGCCCAGAGCGGTAACGGCCTCATAATCTACCGGTGTATTCAAGTGCCCTATCGGTATGCAACCGCCAGAGGGGCCGCCTATTTGAACGGCCTTGAATTTCTTACCATCGGGTATGCCGCCGCCGATGTCGAACACTATCTGTCCCAGCGGCGTGCTCAACGGTACTTCGATGAGCCCCGAATTATTTATTTTGCCCACCAGGCAGAAGGTCTTGGTGCCCTTGCACCTGTCAGAACCTACACTGGCAAACCAGTCCGCGCCTTTGTGTATTATTTGAGGCACGTTCGACCAGGTTTCCACGTTATTCAAAGTTGTAGGCTTGTCCAGCAGCCCTTTATTGGCAGGGAATGGGGGCCGCTGGCGGGGATTGCCTCGTTTGCCTTCGATGGATGCCAGCAGGGCTGTCTCCTCGCCGCAAACGAAAGCGCCAGCGCCGGGGAAGACAGACAGGTCGAACTCGAAGTTTGTCCCCAATATATTCTTGCCCAGAAGCCCCAACTGGCGCGCCTGCTCCAGTGCATTGTTGAATGTCTGGATGGCTAAGGGGTATTCGGCGCGAATATATGCATAGCCGCGGCGCACGTTGCCGATGGCATAGGCACCGATTGCCATGCCCTCAATGATGGAGTGCGGGTTGCCCTCCAAAACAGCCCTGTTCATGTATGCGCCGGGGTCGCCTTCGTCACCGTTGCAGACGACGAACTTCTCATCGCCCACGGCCCTGCGCACGAAGCTCCACTTCGTCCCGGTGGGGAATCCGGCGCCACCACGCCCTCTCAAGCCGGCCTTGGTTATCTCATCGATAACCTCTTGGGGCTGCATCTTGCTTATGGCCTTAGCCAGGGCCTGGTAGCCGTCCCTGGCTATATATTCCTCAATGCTTTTAGGGTCCATGTCCTGGTTATGCATGATCCGAATATGCTGAAGTTTAAAGGTAGGCGACTCCAAATCGAGCAGCCACTCCTTAACGACCTCGCCCTTGATGAGGTGCTGTTTCACTATAGTGGGCACCTGCTCAGGGGTTAGATTGGCGTAGATAACTCTCCCCATCTGTGGATGGACTACGGTAACCACAGGCTCGCGCTCGCACGGGCCGATACAGGCAGCCTCGGTGATAACCACGTTGGTCAGTTTGCGGGATTTCACCTCTTTGATAAAGGCGTCTTGCACAGACTTGGCACCGCCGGCTATGCCGCAGGTGCCCAGATGCACCTTGACCTCGATATTCTTGGCACGCTCGGCCAGTTTACTTTGCGCTGCCTCTCTTATTGCATTGAGATCATCGACTGACGATAGACGCTTCGCCATATCTCCTCCTAACCGTAAGAGCTCAGGACCTCTTTCATCTTCGTGGGGCTCATCCGGCGGTAGACTTTCTCTTCAATTGATACCACGGGAGCCAGGCCGCAGCATCCCAGGCATCTGACCATCTCCAATGAGAATAGTCCATCCCTGGTCGTCTCGCCCGGCTCTATGCCCAATTCCTTCTGGAGGGTATTGAGAATCCTTTCACCGCCGCGCACATAGCAGGATGTGCCCATGCACGTTGAGACGATGTGTTTGCCCCTGGGAACCATGGTGAAAAAGGAGTAGAAGGTGGTTACGCCGTATATTGTGCTGAGCGGGATATTCAGGTCTCTGGAGATAATTTGCAGGACAGGCAATGGTAGATAGCCTATCAACGACTGTGCTTTTTGCAGTACCGGGATTAATGCCCCGGCCTGCCCTCTGTTTTCCTCGATTGCGGCCTGTACCTGGCGGAATATCTCGCCTGCGATGCCCCGTCCTTCTGCTGTCCCGATTTTATCCTTTGCTCTCCGTTTAGCCATACCGAACCTCCCTAGTGGTTTCCATTTAGCTCTTTAATAATGCGTTCTACACATTGGGGAATCGCCTGCTTTACCCTGGGCGTGAATTCCTCTCCAAAGGTGCTGACGTCATCAACCTCTATGGCATAGATAATGATTTGTTTGGGCATAGCTATGCCTAGCTTGCTGCCAAGCTCAAGCGCAGTGGCGAAGTTTACATCGTGGGGCGAAGAAACATGCCGCGTGTTATTGAAAGCATCCGGGTTTAGGCGATAAAGCTGTCCCGTTTTGCCTTCTGCTGTCTGAATGGCATCAACAATAATAGCCTTATCATAGCCGGCCAGCAGGTCTATCAGACTGAGACCTGACAGGCTGGTCTCGTTAACCGTTATATCTTCTCGCTGGGCCAGTTTATCTTCCAATACTTGAGCGACGCGATTGCCCACGCCGTCGTCGCTGAGTATCGGGTTGCCCAGCCCCAGAATCAATGTCTTCATTTTCCCTTTCTTCTGCATGGTGACACAAAAGTCATTCTTATTTAGGCTCCGGCCAGGTTCTGGCCCAGTTTTTCTTTCACTTCTCCCTTGCTGTCGTAGATAACCACCTCCAGCGGCATCTGGCCTGGCAGCGTGTGGGTGGCACAGGCCATGCACGGGTCATAAGCCCGGAATGCCATCTCAACCATATTCAGCAGCCCTTCACTGGCAGCCGTACCTTTCTTAATCAAACCTTGGGCTGCCTTTTTGATGGACATCTGCATAGCAGGGTAATTGTGAGCTGTGGCTACGATCAGGTTCGCCTTAGTGACGATACCGTTATTGTCTGTCTGGTAGTGATGAATAAGGGTGCCGCGAGGTGCCTCCACAATGCCTACTCCTTCATCGGGCGTGGCGGTGGGGACGGTGCGTACCTTAGGGTCGGTAATCTCTTTGTCCTGGCATAGCTCCAGAAGCCTCTCCGAGGCGTACAGAAGCTCTACCAGCCTGGCCCAGTGGAATGCCAGCGTGGCATGGACGGGCTTGCCGCCCAGTGTCTTATACATCTTATCATACTCAGCCTGGGCTAACGGCGTTGCCATGCCGTCGGCAGCATTAAGCCTTGCCAGAGGGCTGACTCTGTAGACTCCACTATCTTTACCCTCGGTAAAGCCCTTCCAGCCCACCTTTTTCAGGAAGGGGAATTTAAGATAGGACCAGGGCTCCGTATGCTCTGCAATATACTCCAGATACTGTGAAGGTTTGAATTTAGCGACCTCTTTCCCCTCGGGGTCTACTACACGGATGTCTCCGTCGTAGAAATTCACCTTGTTATTGCTGTCGACCAGGCCCATGTAGTAGCTCTTCATGGTATATACATTGCCGGTGATTATATTCAAATAGTCTTTGTTAGACAGAACTACATCATTAAACAGCTTTAGACTGAATTTGCTGAACTCGACACAGGACTTGGCCTTCGTCTCGAAGTCTTTTCGCTGCTCCTCGGTGATAGGTTTGCTCATACCTCCCGGGACACCGCCCACGGGGTGGGTTGCCTTGCCGGCGATGGCTGCCTGGATGCTCTGTGCGTAGGCGCGATGCTTTATCACCTCACCGCCGACCTGAAGCCCAACCTTGGATATCACCCCCAGGATGTTTCTTTGAGCAGGGTCACTGGTAGGCCCCATAACGAAGTCGGGGGCGGCCAGCGCGTAGAAGCAGGCGATATGAGAGTGAACCATATGCGAGCAATAAAAAAGCTCCCTTAGCTTCTTCCCCGCCGGCGGTAGTTCAACGTGGTACACAGCGTCTGTGGCCTTACACGAGGCCATGTGATGTGCGCCCGGTCAGACACCGCATATTCTGGGTACTATGCGCGGCAGCTCCTCGACCGGCCTGCCTTCGCAGAACTTCTCGAATCCGCGGAGTTCGGGAATCTGGAGGTAGGCATTGGCGACATCGCCGGCATCATCGAGGAAAATATCTATCTTGCCGTGCCCTTCCAGCCTGGTTATGGGGTCAATGGTAATCTTTTTCATCCTGTCCTCCCCCTATCTAGGTCTTCTGGGGAATTCTTCTTTTCAGCATAGAAACAGACATGCCGAACCTATAGAAGGTCCCGGCGGGGTCGACCAACTCGTTTACCATCTTTTCGATGTCTTGCTTGCCATTGGTCTGGTAAATCGAGGCGATAGAGCTAACCAGCTTCGCCCCCTGATCAAAAACCCCGGCTGGAGGGCCAAAGCAACCTCGGCAGGGGATGTTGACCTTGACACATAATGCTCCGCAGCCTCCTCTGGTGGCTGAGCCCATACAAAGCAGCCCTTGCTCCAGCAGACAGCGCTCCGGGTCGGGAATGATCTCGTGAGTGCGGTATATCCTGGAGATCATTTTCTTTTCTTTCTTGCGGTCGCACTCATCGCACAGTGTCTTATCTGAAGCGATAGTTGCGCCGACCGGCGGTAAGCTGTTGGTAGCCAGGGCATTCACAACTTTCAAAATCAGGTCCACCGTAGGCGGGCAGCCCGGCACGAAGTACTCCACGGGAACGACCTGGGCCAGGGTCAGCACGTTATCGTAAAGCTCGGGCAGCGTTAGCTCGCCTTCAGGTACGCTAACCTTTGTTTGCGGAAGTGTTTTATTGGGGTTCTCGTTCGAAGGGGCTTCTATGTAAGCCCTCTCCATAATCTCGGCGCGTGTAGTAAGATTAGCTAACGCCGGTATGCCGCCGAAACAGGCGCAGGAGCCAAATGATACTAATACCTTGGACTTGGAGCGAAGCATCTTGGCTATATGCTCCTGCTCTGAGCTTCTGATAGCGCCATTGAACAGGCAGACGTCAACAGACTTGTCCGGCATGGCTTCAACATGATGATATTTGAAGTCCAGCGCTATCGGCCAGAACACTATGTCTGCAAGCTTGGCAACATCGAGAATCTTCTCATTGATGTCAAGTACAGCGACATCGCAGCCGCCGCAGGCAGCAGCCCAGTAAAGAGCCAGTTTCAGTTTAGCCATGCTTCCCTCCTTGATTCCAGTTCAGAGGGCCCAGTGCTCTTACCTGCTCTGTCATATTGTTAACAATGGAAGCAAAGCGGTCTCCCTCTGAGGCGGAAACCCACTCCAGCATCAGCCTCTTCTCATCGATTCCGAACTGTTCCAGCATTTTTTTGAGCAAGGGTATTCGCCTGGCTGCTTTTTCATTACCTTCCAGGTAATGGCATTCTCCAAGGTGTCAGCCGCAGACAAGCACCCCGTCAGCGCCGGACTGGAATGCTTTGACCACGAAAGTTGGGTCCACCCTGCCGCTGCACATTACCCTTACTACCCGCACGTTGGGGGCATACTTCTTTCGTGAAGTGCCTGCCAGGTCTGCACCGGCGTAGGAGCACCAGTTACACAGGAACCCCACAATCTTAGGCTCGAAGCTCATATCAGCACCCCCTCTACTTGTGCTAGAATCTGCTCAGTGGTGAAGTGTTTGCTCACTATGGCTCCTGCGGGACAAGCTGCGGCACAGGTGCCGCAGCCTTTGCATAGAGCCTCATTGATAGCAGCGATCTTTTTGGCTTCCTCGAAAGTGATGGCCTTGTATGGGCAAAGGTCGATGCATGTCTTGCAGCCCGAGCACAGTTTGTCATCGACGATGGAAGTAGTGGCTTCAATCTCAACCTTGCCCTTGCTGATAACAGAGAGAACGCGCGCCGCGGCTGCCGACGCCTGAGCCACCGTATCGGGGATATCCTTCGGTCCCTGGCAGCAACCGGCGATGAAAACGCCATCGGTATTGGTAGCCACGGGGTCCAGCTTGGGGTGTTTCTCCAGGAAGAAACCATCGGCGGTCCTGCTCAACGAGAACAGCTTTGCCACAGCGCTAACATCCGAGCGCGGCTCTATGGCGGTGCTCAGAATGACCATGTCGACGGGGATGCGGCGCTGTCTTCCGATGAGGGTGTCCTCACATAGCACGATGAGCTTGCCTACCTCATCCGGTTTCTCTGCTATATCGGAGACCTCACCGGCGCGGCCTCTGATAAAGCGGACTCTTTCTTCCTGAAGCCTGTTATAGAACTCCTCGTAGCCTTTGCCGAAGCAGCGCATGTCTATATACATCTGGTAGATGTATGCATCGGGTATCTTCTCTCTGATTATGTGGGAGAACTTTAACGAATACATACAGCAGACTCGCGAGCAGTACTCGTGATAATTCTTATCGCGGCTGCCCATGCAGTGCAGGATAGCTACATTCTTCGGCGTTGAGCCATCCTTAAGCACAATCTTCCCGTTAGTGGGACCGGAGGCGTTGCTCATCCTCTCGAACTCGAGGCCCGTGTAGACATTGGGGTATCGTCCGTAGCCGTACGCAGTCATGGGTGTCGGGTCGAAGGAATCGAAGCCGGTAGTAACTATGATGGAGCCGACATCCACCTCCGTAATCCTCTCTTTTTGTTCGAAATCGATGGCCTTGGCCTCGCAGAATTTCTCGCAGGCGCGGCACTTTCCCTTCAGGAAGTAAGTGCAGTGCTCTTTGTCTATTACGGGTATATTAGGAACTGCCTGGGGGAAAGGCGTATAGATGGCTTTCCTTATGCCGAGCCCGACGTCGAACTCGTTGTTTACTTTAATTGGGCATTTATCTCTACAGACACCGCAGCCGGTGCATTTATCCTCGTTGACATAGCGGGGCTTTTTCCCGATTTTGACCTTGAAGTTGCCTACGTAACCTGAAACTCCCAGCACCTCACTGTATGTCATCATCTCGATGTTTTCGTGTGACCTCACCGAGGCCATCTTCGGGGTGAGTATTCAGGCCGAACAGTCGAGGGTAGGAAAGGTCTTGTCGAGCTGGGCCATGTGGCCCCCGATAGATGGCTCCCTTTCCACAAGGTAGACCTTATGCCCCGAGTTAGCTATCTCCAGGGCTGCCTGAATACCGGCGATCCCCGCACCTACAACCAGGGTGTTGGGGTTCATGGAGACCTCTCTTATCTCCAACGGCTGGTGATAAGAGACCCTCTTCACTGCTGCGCTCACCAGAGCTTTGGCCTTCTGGGTTGCCAGCTCTTTATTCTCGGTCACCCAGGCCACTTGCTCGCGGATGTTGGCCATCTCCATTAGATACGGGTTTAAACCGACGCTGGCCAGCGTGCGCCTGAAGGTGAGCTCATGGAGGCGCGGCGAGCAGGACGATATCACCACACGGTTCAGCTTCTGCTCTTTGATGTCCTTCTTGATGATGTCCTGCCCGGGGTCTGAGCAAACAAACTTATATTCCCTGGCTATTACCACTCCAGGCAGGCCTTTGGCGAACTCAACCACCTGAGGGACATCGACCGTGCTAGCGATATTTGCTCCGCAGTCACAGACGTATACACCGATTCTCTGTTCCATTTTATCCCCCCTTGTCGCCTTGCAGCGATTTGGCGAGCACTTTATCGGCCGGGACTATGCATTTTTCAACGCCCAGTGTCTTGTTATCTATTCCGAAGGCTATGCCCATAAGTTGAGTGAAAAACAGGATAGGGATTTTGTAATTGGTTTTGAATTTCCTATTAACCTTCCCTTGATATAGATCCAGATTTGCTTGACATAATGGGCATACAGTAACTATCAGCTCTGCTCCGTTGCTGACTGCGTTTTCGAGCAGTCTATGTATGGATTGCAGGGCGAGACCCTCCTCCGATAGTATTAGAGAGCCGCCGCAGCAGCGGGTCTTTAACGGGAAGGGTGTGACTTTCGCCCCCAGGCTTTCAACCAGTTTGTCCAGCGACTGCGGGTCTTCCGGATGGTCGAAGTTGGGCAGGGGACGCACTACCTGGCATCCGTAGTACGGGGCTACCTTAAGTTCTCCCAGATTCACCTTGACCTTGGATTTAATTTCGTCATAGCCTACGTCATTAGCAATAACATCGAGTATATGACGTATCTTTAAGGTCCCATGGTACTCCAGGCCGCCGGCTGCCAGAGCCGTAACCAGGATGGCCTTGAGTTTGGTATTATCCTGGAAGTGACGATTGGTTTTATTGAACATGAGATAACAGTCGCTGCACTCTGTTACGATGTCAAGTCCCTTCTTTTCAGCCAGAGCCAGGTTACGAGACGAATGGCACAGCGAAGCTAGTTCACTTACTGAGGCCTGGGGTGTTGAGCCACAGCAATTCCAATCTTCGAGTTCGATGAGGTCTAGGTCTATAACTTTGGCTATGGCTGCTAAGGACAAGCCATACGCAACAGCGTTTCCATCTAGACAGCAGCCCGGGAAAAAAGTATAGTGTCTTCTCATTTATATCCTCCCTGCCAGTTCCTCAGCCTTATCCACGATGGTTTTGAGCTGACGCCCTGCCTCTGGCTTCAATCTTCTGGTTTTAATGAACAGGCGCTTGTGCCTGAGCAGACTGAGCGCTGCAGGTAACATCTTTAGAGCACGTAGAGGGTTGGTTCGGAAAAAGTACAAGGCCATGAAACCTACATCAGGGACGTTGCCCAGGCTATAGGCGAAGTCGCTAAAGCTTGCATACATGGCGGGAGTCGTGACTGAAGTATTTTTGGAAGGATATCTAATAGCCATAGACTCCAGGGCATGCATCAGTTCTGTGGGTCTTATATCCCTGGGACAGCGCACTGTGCAAAGGTAGCATGAGGCGCAGCACCACATGGAGTTGCTCGACAGCACTTCATTTTTCATTCCGGCGCGTGCCATAGCGATGAGCTGGCGAGGCGTATAGTCCATCTTATTAACGTTGGGGCAGGACGCAGAGCAGGTGCCGCATTGAATGCACAGGCGAATCTTCTCGCCGCCAGGGATGCTGCAGATTTCGTCTATAAATGCCTTTGTTTCTTTTTCTTTAGTCTCCATCGCACACCCCTTTTGTATTTAAGTAGGCTCAGTTATTCTAAAAAATAAAATAAAAATAGGGGGCTCTACTTGCCCCCCACCTTGCAGTCCCCTGGTGGAACTATTTCTAATCACTTGTATCACCGCCGTTCTACAAAGGATTGCCCTCCGAGAATCGAAAATGAAATAAAATCACTTTAAACACCCTTACGGGCTTCTTCAAAAGCTTTCGCTCTTCTTTTCTGCCGTTTCCTTGAATCGCGTAGAACCTGATAAAGTCCACTGACGTTCAGGTACCACACCAGAGCAATCACAAGAAGGACGAGAGCTATTCCCAGAACTATGCCTAATATAAAGTACCATTCCATCTCTCATCTCCTCTTAATTTCTATCAGTTAGTTTTATAAGCAATGCATGTGAAGGGCATTGCGTTATATTTCCCTTCGTTCGATTTTTAGCCTTTCCTGCCTTGCCGGTGGTTCATAGCGCTGTCAATGCCTTTTCCCGAGAGTTTCAGCTCAATAGCCCTGCCACCGCCGTATTTTTTATAGATCCGGCATATGGCACAAATGCTGGTGTCTGTACCGGTAACTATTGCTCCGTGCTTCTGCAGTTTACAAAAAGTGCCCTCAATCTCCCAGCAGGGGAGGAAGGTGTAGGTCGATACCGGACATTCATTCTTTATAGATGGCGGACAGTGGCAGGTCTCCCAGCAGGACGTTTTGCCTGTCCAGAAGTCGGCTCCGGTTTCGCGGGCAATTTCTTCTTTGCCTGAAATTTCCAGCAATCGCCTTCCTTTTGTTTTCATCTCTCGAACCTCTTTTCGCTTTCAGTATTTATATTATCACCGTAGCAGAATAACTAACTTCCGTAGTTGTGCCTGTTTCCAAACTGAATCGAAGTGGGTATTTTTACCTGCCAAATAAAGGAGGAGTAAGCATTTATGCCTACAAGCTAGTGGGGTCTTGGCTATCACATTTCCCGGGAGTATATTCCGGCAAGTGCCTTTGTTGTCTTACGTTCCATTTCAGCTAGCCATCAAATTTTAACAGGTTGCGGTACTTGCTCCAGGTATATATTAAGGTAGTAAATGGTATGTAGTTTTCACACTTCAGGCGCAGCCTGTGGCACATCCTCAAGAGTTATATAGCCCTTTTGCAACCCGCGTACCACGGCTTCGGTCCGTGAGCTGACCCCTATTTTATTGAAAATCTGCGCTACATGTCCTTGCACCGTGCGTATACTCAGCCCCAACTCACCCGCGATCTCCTTGTTGGTGAGGCCGCGGGTCATCAGTTTGAGCAGACCTATCTCACGCTCCGTCAACTCTCCGGGTGTAGCCATATTCGAGGGTTTTCCCGATGTCATCGCGATTCTGCTCAATACTTTGCGGGCAATCGTGGGATGAAGCACGGATTCCCCTTGATAAACGGATCGAACACCGGAGACGAGCTCTTGAGTGTGGACTGTCTTCAGAAGGTAGCCAGCGGCTCCTGCTTGAAGCAACTTGAACACAAATTGGTCGTCGTCATGCGCAGACAGTATTAACACATTTATGTCCGGACAAGCATGTTTGATCTGCCTTGTAGCATCAATGCCGTCCAGCTTGGGCATAGCGATATCCATTAGAACAATGTCGGGCTTGAGTTGCGTAGCCAGACGTACCGCTTCTTCTCCATCGTATGCCTCTGCGATCACTTCCATATCTGGCTCTTCCTCCAGGATTTTTCGGGTGCCTTCGCGCAAGACGGTATGGTCGTCAGCAACTATGATTTTTATCTTCTCAGTCGAAGTGTTACCCATATCGCACCTACCCTATAGCTATTTACCCCATATAATTATTAACTTCCTTAGAGGAGATGCCATCGTATTTATGCGCAATTCCATACAGGCAGTAACACTGTATTTGCCTATTCCGTTTAAATCGGGTCAGTAGGCAATAATGCTTGAATAACTAGGCCATTATGCCTAGCCCAATGCACCAAAGTGAAAATTCTCTGTGACAACAATGCCTGACGCAACAGACCATGATGCTTGGGGGAACGTATGAAAGTGCAGACGTCGCCATAATAAATGCCTGAGAATTTAACCGTACGCTGGACGGTGCGTGATTCCGGATATCGGGAGATAATACAAACATCGAAGGAGTTCTGGAAGGAGGATGTCATGAAAGCACAAGCCGGACACTTTGAGAACAAAATCAACGTAAAGAGGGAGAGCGAAACCTATAGTGGGGATGTCTTGGCAATGAAGAGGTGCGCAGAGAAGATCTGGAACGCCATATCGAAATACGTGGTCTTTGACAATGACGCCATTTTCAAAGACCAGAATTGGCCCTATCTTTGGACCGACAAAAAATAAAGGGCGTCAAGGCCGGGCATTCGTCTGTCCGCAGCAGGGCTGCAAATCAGGAAGCATCTAGAATCTGGGCCGGGAAGACATAGAACGGACAAAGGAGGTTGTAATGCAAGCATATTTAGACCTGATTGTGCAAGAGGCTTACCTGGAAGCGGGAGAGGCTGAAAAGAAGGGGATACTGGATTCCCTGAGAAGTATCTGGGACACGGTCCGGAACACTGTAAAGAAGTATGTCACGTATGACAAAGACGCAATTTTTATGGATCGCAATTGGCCTTATCTCTGGTCATAGCGGTCACCGAAAGTAGGGCATATTAAGGAATATTATTTATATTAAGGATATAAGAAGACAGGGTCAGACTAATACGAAGCACTGATGACTTTGTATCCTGAGGCGGGGGAGAACAAGACCTTCCGGTCTACTCTCCCCCTTTTTTATAAGCAATTCGAGTACCACTTTGTTTGATAATAGGTAATTATACGGGTTCTATTTGCGCAGTTTACCGAATGCCTAAGATGGAAAACGGCAGTTTTGCCTACAGCTAATTAAGCAAAATACATGATGACACATATCAATAATCCGTGGATAATGCAAATAAGCTGATAGAAGAGGAGGAAGAGAATGGCAATTATTACCCTGACCAGGGGAACATATAGCGGAGCCAAGGATTTGGGCCAGTATTTAGCGCAGAAGCTCGGATATAAGCTTTTATCCAGAGAGACAATTATCGAGAAACTGGTGGAATACGGGTGGGTGGACGAAAAGCTGGATAAGGTTCGCCAGAAGCAACTGGGCATGCTGCAGCGCATGAATCTGGAATGGATTCACTATGTTGCCTGTCTCCGGGCTGTGCTGAGCAAAGAAGTGCAAAATGAAGCTCTGGTCTATCATGGGAACAACGGGCAGGCGGCACTCCGTGGCTTCCCACATATACTGAGCATAAAAGTTATCGCGGACATGAAATACCGCATAAAAGCTGTCAGGGAACGCAATGAGTACGCAATCGATCAAAAAGAGGCAATAGAGATAATCCACAGGATTGATGAACGGCGGGAAAGATGGTCAAAATTTCTCTATCAAACAAATGGTAACGATGCCTCGGCTTTTGATATGGTAATCGATTTAAGCCGTAAAAGCGTCGCCGATGCTTATGAGATGATACATGCCACTGTTTCACTACCGCAGTTTCAACCTACTTCTAACTCGAAGAGGGCCATCGACAATTTGACACGCGCTGCCCAGCTGAGAGCCAGGATAGCAATGGAGGCTGATATTGTAGATGATGAAATCGAAGTCGAGGTTAATGATGGTGTGCTTAACGTCAAAGGAGTAGTACACTCACAGGGTGATGCTGATGAACTCAGGGAATTCCTCTCTCGTCAGCCGGAGGTTCATGAGGTCGTGAGTCACCTGGCGAAAACACCGCAGGAAATCGACACCGGGTAAATCAGGCAAGCATTATTAGCATAGTACTATAAACCCCCTCATTTTTTAATGAGGTGAAACTATAAATTAACAGGTGAATTAGGCCGTTAAATCCTGAATAGTGGCAACGATGTCGAAAATGGTGTCTATGTTTTGCAGAAAGGAATAAGAGTAGAATGCGGTTCTTTAATGAATGCGGCAGGTATCTGATGGCAGGTGCAACTGCCCAGGCCAGGTGGGAGATCAATATATCCAATACCATATTTCGTGACAGGAAGCGACTTTTCGTCCTGGCGCTGCTCGTAGTCTCTGCATTGATTGGCATATTTACCTGCTATGCTTTAGCACAGGGTTCACTTCCAACTACGTTGGGAGGAAGCTCGGCTTACGAACCAGCCAAATATGCAGTGAACATATTTCTAGCGGCAATTCTTGTTGGACTTATTGCCGGACTTATAACCGGCTGCATTGGCGCCGGCGGAGGTTTTATTATTACTCCGGCCCTGATGAGCTTCGGAATCAAAGGTATCCTGGCTGTAGGTACGGACCTCTTTCACATCTTTGCCAAGGCCATCATGGGGGCGACTATTCATAGAAAACTGGGTAATGTGGCGGTAAAAATAGCCATAGCCTTCGGGGGTGGTTCTCTAATAGGGGCAACGATGGGCGGCATCATTAACAGGGCGCTTTATGACAGAAACCCTGTTCTGAGCGATGCATTCATTACCTCAATCTACTCAGTCATGCTGGGATTCCTGGGGTTTTATGCCCTTAGGCAGTTCCTCAAGAGCCGGAAAACTGGCGGGGCCGTTTCTCCCGAAGGTGGTGCGGTCGAAGAGATTGGCAAACTTCCTCAGAAGATACAGTCGATTAAAGTCCCGCCTATGATAGGGTTCGATCGCCATATCGTACCGGGTGGACGTAAGATATCGTGGCTTTTCGTCGCCCTCATTGGCCTTCTGGTTGGTTTTGTTGCCAGTATCATGGGGGTCGGAGGTGGTTTCCTGACCTTCCCCATGTTCGTTTTCACACTGGGCATATCATCGACGACCACAGTAGGGACCGATATTTTTCAGATAATATTTACAGGTGGTTATTCGGCGATCGTGCAGTATGCAATATACGGCTTGATATTCTATACACTAGCTATGGGTATGCTGCTGGGTTCGCTGGTGGGCATACAAATTGGAGCGCTGGTCACCAGAGTTGTGCCAATCATGCATATACGCGGCTTCTACGCGATGGCCGTTCTTGCGGGTTTCGCCAATCGCATATTTGCACTGCCGGGCAAGCTGGGCTCATTGGGTGTAATTTCAATATCGAACAGCACAGGCAATCTACTTGCCAACATTGGAGTCTGGGTGTTCTTCGTTATCCTCGGCATTTTCGCGATCTGGGTGATTGGAGTGTTCGTAGGAAGTATAAGAAAGCTTAAGGGAATAGAGGTGAAAACATGATCCCCGACAAGATCAAGTTCTATACTGGTGTGGGGATGCTGGTGCTTTTTGCAGGCATATTGGCGGTAATGTTCTCGCCGGTCTTTGATGGTAAGAATGGGATGCGGTATATAGATGAATTATATAACTCAATATCAAAAGGTTCAGTTTACTATATTCCGAGTGTAGAGGAAGACAGCGCCAAATTTGTAGGAACTCCGCTGGTTGCTACTATTCAGATGAAGACTGCGGCACAGGCAAATCAAACCGCTCTACTGTACCAGGCGACTGGCGCGTCGGTAACTACTTCGGGAGTCAATTTGACGATCGATGGGGATTTAGGCAAAATCCTTCAAGCCAGCCTCAGCGATTCAGATGCCATGTATCATGACGAGGGAGAGCAGATAGCGGCAAAATACGGATACGATGGAAAGCAGGTTCTTTACAATTGGTGGCAATCGTTCAAAGCATTAGATACTGACCTTAAGGACAAAGGAGTGTTTGACCAGTCTAAGATTATAGAAGAAACGCAGCAGAGAGCGATTGAACCCGCGTACAACTACTACGGGATACAAGCAGAAAAAATAGGGGACAAAGCTGGTATTGTAGTATTCTCGTTGGTTTTCTACGTGGCTTATACAGTGTGGTATGGTTTTGCCCTTATGAACGTGCTCGAAGGTTTAGGTTTGAAAATAAAGCAGATGCTTCCCTTTAGTTTTATAGCCATAATGAAAGACAAGCCCTAAGCAAGTTTTAAGCTATTACCAAACAGAATCCAAGCGGCTGCCGTTGTTCCACGAACTAACAGCGGAGACACCTCGATTCTCCATGAATCCCTAAGGCCAGCGTAGCTTTGCATTACAGACTGTATACTGTTGTGAAAATTCGGGCGCCCTTGTGATAAAGGGAGACTATGTTCACTATTCACTCTATTTTTATATTTCGGCGGTTTTTTTACGGTTAACAAGCGCTATCGAATGGGTTATGCTATAATACTTTGGAATGGAACAGGAGCTGCCATGGACCGAATCAAGGTGATAATAGCTGATGACCATGCGCTGGTGCGCGAAGGCACCCGGCGAATCCTGGAAGCGGAAAAGGACTTGCAGGTAATCGCTGAGGCTGGCGATGGTGAGGAAGCGGTCAAATTGGCCACCAGCCTAGTTCCAGATGTAGCTATTATCGACATCGCTATGCCTAAGCTCGACGGTATCGAAGTAACAAGGCGAATCAAAGCATCCTGTCCTAAAACAGCAGTGCTGATACTGAGTGCCTATGACGATGACCAGTTCATCTTCGACCTTTTGGAAGCTGGGGCGGCCGGTTACTTGTTGAAAAGTGTGCGTGGCCAAGAACTGGTCAGCGCTGTTCGAGCACTATATGCCGGTGAATCTGTGCTTCATCCGTTGGTTACCCGCAAGGTGTTGAATCATTTTGTCTCTTCATCCGAAAAGGCTAAAAAAGAGAAGCCTTTAGAGATACTTACGCAGCGAGAAATGGATATCCTTAAGCTGGTTACGAGGGGACTTAGCAATAAGGAAATTGCCGACCAGCTTTTTCTAAGCCTGCGTACAGTTCAAGGTCATGTGGGAAGCATCTTTAGCAAAATTGGAGTGGGCTCACGAACAGAGGCTGTAGTTCGCGCGTTGAAGGAAGGATGGGTAACCCTCGAAGATATACCGTAATGTGTCACACCGGCGTCAGTTAAGGTTCAGATATGGTGCGTAGATTCCTAGCAAGCTCGGTAAGCTCGCTGGCAAGAAATGCACGTAAGCCTGGTTTCTGGCTAATTATTGTCCTGTTCATCGTTATCTCAATTCCGTACTACTATGAGGCGCTCCATCCGCCTTTCGTACACCGCGTTTTCAACTACCTGGGTCTAGATAGGCTTTCCTTTGAGCGGACACTATATATCGTGCCGATAATTCTCTCCGGATTTCTGTTCGGGGCAAGGGGGGCTTATGTAGCTTCGGTGGTCGCTCTAAGTTGCATGGTGCCCCGCGCTGTGCTCATATCGTTGCACCCTGCGGACGCTCTGTTCGAATCGGGCACTGTTTTTCTCGTTGGCCTTCTCGTGGGCTTCACATTCACATCACTGCAAAAGGAGCGAAGGCGGCGCATGCAGGTCGATGCGCTCAACCAGACCGCTCTCGTAGTTTCCCAGTCCCTGGAATTGGAGCCTGTTCTGAAAAGTAGCATTGACAGCGTCGTCGAAGTGATGAAAGTCGATATTGCGCAGGTATTTCTTGTTGACGAAAAAGCCGGCGATCTCACGCTGGCTGATTACAAGGGTATATCTCGAAAATTTGCACAGGGCGTCGATCGGTTAAAAATAGGAGAGGGATTGAACGGACTGGTGGCCCAGACCGGCGTGCCAACCTATGTTGAAAACGCTTCTGCTGATCCCAGGTTAACCAGGACGGTGTTAAAGGAGGACCACATCGGCTCAATGCTCATTGTTCCCCTGAAATCAAAAGAGAAGGTTATGGGCACGCTTTGTGTGAGCATGCGGGGGTATCGTAAATTCAACCAGGATGAGGTTGAACTGCTTACAAACATCGGTAATCAGATTGGAGTTGCCATAGAGAACGTGCGACTGTATCAGCAGCAGCGAGGGTTCACCGAGCAGTTACGCGCTTCTGAGGAACGATACCGCGAGCTGTTCGCGAACGCTAACGACGGCATATGGGTTCATGATTTGGAAGGCAATATCATAGCTGCCAACAAGGCTAGCGAGAAGCTCACAGGCTATACTATGGATGAGCTGGTTAAAACTGACAAATTGAACGTGAGCGTATTTCTTAACGGTGAGGGACTCGGTCTGGCCAAGGAGATAAGGCGCAAGTTACTGGCCAATGAATCTCTGGCACAGCCATATGAGCAGCGCATAATCAGGGGTGATGGCACGGAGGCAATATTGATGATGACTACCAACCTGGTGTCAGAGGCCGGCAAGCCGGTAGCCTTCCAGCATATTGCCCGGGATGTGACTGAAGAGAAGCGAATGAGGGAAAACCTGTATTTCTACCTGCAGCAAATTACCAGGGCCCAGGAGGAGGAGAGGAAACGCATCGCCCGCGAGCTTCACGATGATACTATGCAGTATCTCGTTGTCCTCACACGGGAGTTAGATGAACTTGCTTACAGCAGCAAGTCGATGTCCCAGGAAGAAAAAGCTAAGCTGGAGAATCTGAGGCAGCAGACCACCGGCATAATGGAAGGTGTGCGGCGCTTGAGCCACGACCTCCGCCCCGCTACCTTAGACAGGCTGGGCCTGCTTCCAGCGCTGGAATGGCTGGCCTCTCAGGTGCCTTCAGAAATAAATATAGAGGTCAAGGCGTATGGAACCGAGCAAAGACTTCCTGCTGAAATCGAACTGGTATTGTTCCGCATCGCCCAGGAGGCGTTGAGCAATGTACGGCGGCATTCCCAGGCAACTAAGGCTGAGGTCAAAGTGGAGTTCGGGGATAAGAAAACCAGGATAACGGTCAGGGATAATGGCAAAGGGTTTACCCTCCCTGACACGATGGGAGATCTGGTTAAAGCAGGCAGGCTGGGCTTGGCTGGGATGCAGGAAAGAATCCAGTTGTTAAACGGCAGCTTGAAGATTGAGTCCGAGCCTGGAAAGGGTACTACGGTAACGGTTGAGGCACCAATATAATACCAAGGGCAATAAATATAAATGAAAGCTACAAGGGAGTGCTACCCTTGTCTCGCCAATCTGGTGCGCCAGGCTACCGAGCTGGCCACCGATGATCGCAGGTTGAGAGTGGAAGCGTTAGACCGGGGACTGAAGCTCCTCGGCCGTAAGTTCTCTACTGACAAGACCTCCATCGCTGTTGCTACCATGTTGCATCGTGTAGTGAGAGAGGTGACCGGAAACGTCGACCCTTATTGCCGAATGAAAGAAGCTGAAGTAGAGTTGGCCAGGGGCTTGCGTAGGGGCTGGCCTATCAACCATGAGGGGAGCATAAGGGACCTTATTATATTAGCAGTTAGAGGAAACAATATAGATTTCTTCAAAGATATAAAGCAAATCAAAGAAGGCATGCGGATGCCGGTCGAGTTCGCTATCAACGATATACCGAAGCTAGAAAGAAAACTGGCAAAGGCAGAAAGTATCCTTTACCTGGCAGACAATGCCGGCGAAGTGTTCTTCGACTTGCCTCTTGTGGAGAGATTGGAGGATTTTGCTCCAGTCACATATGTGGTGAAAGATTCGCCGGTTCAGAATGATATTACCCTTGATGATTTAGAAAGGTTCGGCCTAGTAGAGCAGCTACCCAGAGTAATCACTACCGGCACCGACACTCCAGGGGTAGATATGTCTATGGCTTCCCAGGAGTTTAAGGCGGAATTTGAGGCTGCTGACCTCGTGCTGGCGAAAGGTATGGGCTACTGGGAGACCCTCTCAGAACTATCTCCGCAGGGCAAGGTGTTTTATCTACTAAAGGCTAAGTGCAAGCCAGTGGCTGATTCACTGGGCGTAACTCTGAATAGCTATGTAGCTCTTTTACGGTGAGGAAATATGACAGGCGAAATGAGACCGAAATTGAGGCATGTACAGGTCAGCCGCGGGCAGCAGTACGGCCAGCATGTGCTTATTCTCTCTGATCCCTGCGGTCTTAGCGATTGCGCTATGGTTCTCCCGGCAAGTTTAGCGCCTGTATTGGAACTGTGTGATGGGACTCGCAATATTGCTGCTTTAAGGACTGGTTTGGAGCTGAAAACTGGATTGCGAGTGGGGCCGGATTATTTGGAAAGAATGTTCGCAGCCCTTGATAGAGCGCTCCTGATAGATAATGAGCACTATGCTCAGGCGTATCAGGAAGCTTTGCAGAAGTTCAGGACTGCGCCCTCGCGTCCGCCCACCATGGCGGACCGGGTCTACCCTGCCGATTCCGAGTTGTTGGAGCAGGTACTATGTGATTATTTTGATAGCCTGCCTCCGGACACAGAGAACATGGCTAAAACTGGTGAGGTTCGCGGGCTGGTAAGTCCCCATATCGATTATCAGCGTGGAGGCATTGTTTACGCCGGGGTATGGCACAGGGCAGCTAAAGCGGCGCAAGACGCAGACGTTGCTATTATTCTGGGCACGAACCACTTCAATGGTCAGAAGCTGGTTACTCTAACGAGGCAGAGCTATACTACTCCCTGGGGTGTTCTGACAACGGCTGGTGAGGTAGTGGATGCTGTGGCTTCTGCCATCGGAGAAAAAGAGGTTTTCGCTGAGGAGTTCAATCATCGCAATGAGCACTCTGTGGAAGCAGCAGCCGTCTGGCTGCACTATCTGGCGAAGGATAAGGGCTGTGAGCTTGTGCCTGTCCTTTGCGGCTCCTTCCAGAGGTTTATAGAAGGGGATAGAAATCCTGGTGACGACGGTGAGGTCGCTCGCTTTATTGAGGCGTTGAGAAAGGCAACTGCTAATAGGCGCACTCTCATAGTAGCTGCCGGTGACCTGGCTCACGTGGGGCCGGCTTTTGGGGACCGCTGCCCCATAGATGTTCTCGAAAAAGCCAGACTTTCGTCAGCCGACAACGAGTTGATGTCTGCCATGGCCAGGGGGGATGCCGAAGGGATGTTCCAGCAAGTGAAAAAAGAGGCAGACCGGAGAAGAATCTGCGGTCTGTCCGCAATATATCTGGCGCTGCGGCTTTTGGGGAAAGTTAGCGGTGATATTACTGGCTATGCCCAGTGTCCCGCTGATGAGCAGGGAACTTCTTTCGTATCCATTTGCGGCATTGTCCTGGCTTAGTTAAATTATCCGCTATCCTGGCTGATACCGGGAATTGATTGCATGAAAAATGTCTCAGATAAGAAAGCAGCGATCGAGGTCCACTTGCAGCCCGGGGCCAAAAGAAGTGAGATAGCCGGCTTCAGGGAGGGCATTCTATATGCTAAAGTGACGGCGCTGCCCCAGAAAGGCCAGGCTAATCGAGCGCTCGTGGAACTGGTGGCCAGGACACTGAAAGTACCTAAAAGTGCTATTGATATTATTCGAGGTCAGTCCGGAAGAAGTAAAGTTATAGCTATACAGGGTTTAACGAGCGAAGAGGTAAAAGACCTGTTAGCCCGTAACCTGCCATAAAGACTTGATACATCGTTAGGAGACGAAGGGCAGCGGCTGAATCTTTCAAATGCGAAGGTTATTTGTTATGAAGCAGATTTACGTGCATGTAGCCGAGGGTGAGGATATCGGTTTCGAGGGAAGGTCTTATAGAATAGCCGAAGAGCTATTGGATTATCAGGGTCGCAAGGTTCTGTATTTAAAATCCGAGGCTTCAGCGGTTTCATTTTGTGACCGCAGCTATGCTTGCCATCTGGGAAGCATTAATGTGAAAGGCTATGTGGTGAGGTGGAAGTACGGCACAAACGAAAATGGTGAGACTCTCTCTGAGATAGAGCCTGTAAAGGATGAAGCCGAGCAGAGGGAGATAAGAGCGCTGCTAAGGTCAGGTTATAATATGTCCGCCATTGGGTTTATTTAAGGGACGCCACAACATTGAGCGTAGCATTAAGCTTTAGGAGACAAACGCAAGTACGAAAGGCGGCATCATGATTTACTGGGCACCTCTGCTGCATTTCTATCAGCCGACTAACCAGACGCACTGGGTGTTGAGAAAGATATGTGAAGAATCCTACAGGCCTCTTTTGAAGCTGTTCCGGGAGCTGCCGAATGCCAAGGTCACGGTGAATATCAATGGCGCTCTCACTGAGCTGCTGGACGATCATGGGATGTCGGATGTCATCACGGGCTTGCGTGATTTGTGCGAGAACGGATGTCTCGAATTCACCGGCTCGGCTAAGTATCATGCCATTTTGCCTCTCATCGGGCAGGATGAAATGCTGAGGCAGATAGTGCTGAATACTCAGACAAACAGGCAATTCTTCGGCGACTCCTATTCTCCCCTGGGCTTTTTCCCACCCGAGATGGCCTACAGCCGCGACATTGTGAAGCCGGTCCTTGAGTCAGGTTACAAATGGATTATCCTGAGCGGGGTTGCCTGCCCTGTGGCATGGCCAACCAATGTTGTGCATGGCGTATCAGCAGGCAGGCAGAAGCTGGTGACGTTCTTTCGTGATGATATATTGAGCAATAAGATATCGTTTCACCATCTGGATGCCAGTGGTTTTCTTGACCAGTTAAGGGAACTGCAAGGCGATAATAGTGATATTTATGTGATAACAGCTATGGACGCTGAGACCTTCGGGCACCATATTAAGAACTGGGAGAAGTTGTTTTTGGGCGAGGTGTACGAAGCTCTGGAGCTGATGGAGCCGAAGGGTAGAAGCGGCAAGCAGTTGCAGCGAATTGTTGATACCCAGAAGGAGATCTTCCAGGCGGCCGGCAAGAAGGATAAGACCGATATTGAGGTAGTTACCCTCAGCAGGCTTATTGAGTTATTCCCGCAGGGCCAATCCATCGAGCCGCGGGCATCGTCGTGGAGCACTTCTCTGGATGATATAAAGGATGACAATCCTTATCCTCTATGGAGTGGGAAAGGCAATGTACTTCATCAATTGCAGTGGCAGCATCTCAGAATTGCTATGGATATGACGTACAAGGCAATGAAAGTGGCTACCACAGCCCCTGTTAAATTACATGCCGACTTAGCAAGAAACCTGCTGGACAAAGCGATGCAAAGCGACCAGTTCTGGTGGGCTAGCCGCAGGCCGATGTGGGACATCAATCTGGTACACCAAGGCCTGCTGATACAGCGGGAGGTGTTGCTCAACGCCTATAAGGCTATAAAGATGAGCGATTTAAGCGAAGACGAGAAGATGGAATATTACTATCGAGTAGTCGCCGGGCGTGACATAAGGAGCAAGATAACGGACCAGCTTCTTCTGTATGGATGATAGTAACACGCGGCATCTACGAGTAGGGGCACGGCATGCCGTGCCCCTACGTTTAATCTGCGCGCAATTCGAACCGATGTAATGTGAAATACTTGCGCGACTGGGTAAGCCACTGCAGCTCTTCTTCCAGCAGCGATAAATGACCTTCCTCTTCTTTGGCCAGTGCCCGGAACATATTTTTACCCTTGAGGTCGGGTGTGCTGTCCTCAGCATCTTTGTAGAAAGCGATAGCGTCTTGTTCGGATTTGATTCCCTGGCGCAGGGCGTCCATCTCGACGGCATCTGCCTTGATTGTGCCGGTTGCCTCTGAAATCGAGGGGAACTCTGTTTTATTTATAGGAGCGGTCACCCTCTTCCATTCCAGCCACTCATTGTTGTCCAGCACTGACTTCAACTGCTGCCTTAGCTTGGCCAGGTGTCGCAGTTCCTGCTTAGCCAGCCAGTCGAACATGTTCTTGCCGTTCCGGTCTCTGGTAGATTCGGCAGCCTTCCGGTAGAATTTGTTAGCTCCCCTTTCCCTCTCGATACCAAGCTCAAGCGCGTCGGCGGCCTTCATGCGTCGCTTTTGCATTATTTCCCTCCTAGATTGTAGTTGCCTGATTGATCAGTCGTTTAGGCGGTTTTTCCTCATTCATTCCAATCTACACATATGCACATCATATGTCATTCCCGCGCAAGCGGGAATCCAGGCGCCTGGACTCCTGCTTTCGCAGGAGTGGCATTAAATAGGCTGTATTTACATATCATTGCATCGTCGTCCTTTCCACGAAAGGAAATACTTCTCGCAATGACATGAGGACTATTTGCTCGTTCGCTTCTGTTTAAGTTGTGTTTTAGCCGTAAGCAACTGCTTGATATCGTTCAGGTCTTGCTCGGATTCTACTTTGATAAAGAGCCAGCGCCCCTCGGGATAGGGATGCGCATCTTCGATAATTTTGATTGCCTTTTCGCTGAGCCCTGCACTCAAAGCTTTCTCCGCTTGCTCCTGGCCTATAATAACCTGAGCGGTGAAGGCCTCTCGACCGGGATACAGAGATAGCAGTGCTTTGCCTGCTTTGCGGAACCGCAGTGCCCAGCCATAGTTCTTGCCGTAAAATGCGAAATCGCCTTTCAGTTTATAGCTTTCCGCCATGAAACTATCCAGATTCTCCCATAGTGGCTTTTGGGAGCCTATCGCAGCAACAATCTCTGCTATTGTGGGTTTACGCTCTTTGTCGGTGAATATGCCTATTGCCATGGTGAATAAGCCGCTTTGCTCAGGCGAATTTATTTTCCTTGTGCTTCTGGGCGATGGTCTCGGCCAGGTTATCCAGGGCTTTCAAATCGGCTTCCTTGGGTAAGCCCTTACACAGCACCGGCGGCAGTACTTCTACCTTCAGATTTGGCATCATAGCGCTGAGCTGCTCAACTGTTTTGCCTCCCCAACCGTAGGAACCGATAATGGAGACGAACTTCAGCTTGGGTCTCAGGGCGTTTGCCAGGAAAACAGCATGGGCTGCATTTGGGTGGGCGGCAGCCAGAACAGTGGGAACTCCCACTACAACCGTCGCTGCATCCACCAGCGCCATCGCCAGCTTCCCGAGGTCGGTCTCCGTGAGGTCGAATTGCTTTACTGTGACGCCCCGCTCTGTCAGAGCCTCAGCAAAATGCCTGACCATCTTCTGAGTGCTGCCGTGCATTGAGATATAAGGCAGCACCACGATATTTTTTGGCTCGTCGAAGACCCAGCTCCGATATGCCTTCAGAATAGACTCTGGCCTGTTGTACACAGGGCCGTGGCTGGGCGCAATGGTATTGATGCCATAGCCCTTCAGTCGCTCCAGATGCTTCTGGATATTCGACCAGAACGGCATCATGATTTCCGCATAGTATCTCTTGGCTGCCTCATAGACCCGTCCTTCGTCGGTTACAAATAGCTCGTTTGTGGCCAGATGTGAGCCGAAGAGGTCACAAGGAAATAGTATCTTGTCTTCTCTCAGGTAGGTGAGTATCGTCTCAGGCCAGTGAACCCAGGGAGCATGGATGAACTCCAGCGTTCTGTTTCCCAAAGAAATGGTGTCCTTATCGTTGACCGTCTGGAATTTATTTTCAGGGATCATAAGCAGTTCAATGAGAAATTCTTTGCACCTGGGCGAGCAAACAAGCTTCGCCTCGGGATATTTCCTCAGGACATGGGGCAGAGAGCCGGAATGGTCCTGCTCTGCATGGTTGGCGATAACATAGTCTATTTTCTTAATCTCGAGCTTGTCCAGGTGGCCCATCAGAACATCTGTCATTGTAGGGTCTACCGTATCAATGAGAGCCGTTTTTTCACTGCCCTTAATAAGATAAGAGTTGTAGCTTGTACCATCGGGGAGGGGTATCAGCGAGTCGAACAATCGCCTATCCCAGTCAATGGCTCCTACGAAGAAAACTCCTTCAGCCAGCATTCTGTTGTTCATGAAAGGTGCCTCCTAAAATCTAGGTTTAAC
The DNA here is from genome assembly GCA_021787935.1 of Chloroflexota bacterium. Taxonomy (GTDB): domain Bacteria; phylum Chloroflexota; class Dehalococcoidia; order SZUA-161; family SZUA-161; genus JACWAE01. The sequence continues at coordinate 24,833 of JAJYLC010000010.1, forward strand.
CTACATCCCTAACTCGGAACGTGTTCGTATGAATGCGAGCAAGTTATCCCGCGCTACCATGCCGACGATAGCGTTGTCCTCTATTACCGGCAATTGGTTAATATCTTCTGTAGTCAATATTTGCAGGACATCGGCTAGGTCATCGTTAGGCCTGACAGATTTGAGTTTATCTAAGGGCGTCATGGTCTCTTGCACAGTCTGGGTAAGCCGATGTTCACGAGATACCTCTTTTACATCATTCAGCGTTACCAAACCTACTAAGTTGCTGTTTTCGACCACCGGGAAACACCGGCGGCCGGTATTCAGAAGGTAGTCATGAATCAGTTGCTCAATTGTGAGCCTGGGAGGAACCGTGGGACAATCCCTGGTCATGACTTCGCTGACTTTGTGGCCTCGCAGCATATCTTGGAGGGCCACCTGCTGATAGCTTCCCGCCGCCGCATTCTCCAGGAACCAGCCGATGAGGGCTATCCACAGGCCGTTGAACCAGTTGCCATAAAAGATCCAGAAAATACCGCCGAATATGAACATGTAGCCCATGGCTCTGCCGATAGTCGAAGCAATGCGGGTGGCACGGCGCAGATTCTTGCTGCGCCACCAGAGTATAGACCGCAGCACACGCCCGCCGTCCAGAGGGAATCCGGGGATCAGATTGAAGCCGGCGAGGACAGCGTTAATCCAGGCCAGCCAATATGTCAGGGCTGCTGCGGGCTGGCTCACATTTATTGTGGCAATATGTATGCCCCAGAATATGCCTGCGATGACCAGGCTGCTCAAGGGGCCGGCCAGAGCCATGCGGAACTCGACATCAGCACGCTGGGGCTCCTTGGTGATTTGCGATACTCCGCCGAAGACGAATAGCGTGATCGACTTGACCGGGATGCCTGAGGCTTGGGCTATCACGCTATGAGAAAGCTCGTGTGCCAGCACCGAGGCAAAGAAAAGCAGGCTGGTGGCCAGGCCGATGCCCCAGTAGGTTGCTTGACTCCAATTCGGGTAGGCAGTTGGGAAATAACCGGCTGCCAGCGCCCAGGTTACTAGCACGAAGATGATGAACCAGGAATAATGCAGCCTTATCGAGACACCAATAATTCTCCCTAAAGGTATCCCTCCCTTTAGCATTTCCTTACTCCTTCCAGAAAATTAGCAAAACTCACACAATGCGCTGCCACAGTAACCTGTAGAGCCATTGCCATAATTTCACTTCTCAGCATAGCTCGGCATCTCGATCAGTGTATATTGCATCGTCCCTGAGGATTCTTATTAGACGCATTGTCCTCATAGTTTCCTTGTTGAGGACGTCAACGAAGGCAGAAGATAGTCCCACCCCGGCAAGCATAGCAAGAAAGGTGTTGTTTATTACCGGGCGCAGCCGCCTGGGAGCTCCGGCGGATACATTGTTTATCCAGGATGTGGTTCGTATTGGCGGATCGAATATCTCAGAAAAAGCGGGAAGCAGTTCGAGCAGGGTCTTTATGTGGCGCTGGCCCACATCGCTGGTAACATGTAACACGCCTGGGTCTAGACAGATGTGTTTATTCGAGATGCCAGCCTCATTCGCAGCCCCCACTAAAACTGCACTGGACTTTAACATATCTTCTGTACTGGAAATTGCCGTTGGGTTAGATAAATTTAAAATCACCTCTGCCTTATATCGGACAACCAGGGGCAGAATCCCTTTAAGTTTTTCCTCGCTAAGTGACACGTAATTCACGATTGGGGGGCGCTTGCACGCACGGAGGCCAGCCTCCAGGGTATCTGCCCTGTTTGAGCTCAAACATAGCTGGCAATCGACTGCCCCCTGAATTGTCTCAACTGCGAACTTCATTATCTCAGGCTCGTCGTGTTGTTGCTGAAGGTTGATATCCAATATGTCAGCACCTGCTTTTACACAGTCACCGGCCAAACCCTGCAGGAAATCGGTACGTTCTTTTGTAATTCTGTCCGCTACTCTCTGGCTGATTGATTCGGCAGGACGCAGTTTAAGTGCTTCGGAGACCCTTCTGTTCCTGGTGGTTATGTTATTAGCGATAGCCAGCATCGATATCCCTCCTTATACACCTGTATACCTATTCAGTAGCAATCATGCTCCTCAAGCAAACGAGCGTCCTTCATAGCTTGCGCTGGCAAGTTCAATTATATTCTTAGCCTTAAAGAAATGCATCTGTTTACTGTGGGATCAGCTACTTTACTTCTTGGCCCAGCGTCACCGACCACAGGTCTTGCTTCCGTCTCAAGGCGCTGCACTCGGCGCACAGTATTTCCGCCGCTCTATATTGGGGCATTCGCGCATGGAGAGCCTCTGCCATGGGTGAATGCACCTCAACGCAACCCTTGCGCCCACATGCAGCACAAACTAAGTCCACCTTTTGCAGTTTTCCTTCTTTTGCCATAACTTAACCCCCTTCCGGTGATTGTATCCTCACCGTGCTGCTCTCACATTATCAATAATAGGGGGTTAGGTATCAAGAAGTTATAAAATGGAGATAAAAAAGGTTAAAAACTTATCACATATATGTGCTGTACTTAATCAGCACTTTTCCAAGCCTGTAGAGCATAAAGTAGCATAATATATTTTACGCGGACTGCAGTTGAGAGGTGCAGTTAGGGCAGCGGGTTGCCTTAATCGGTATCTTGGATATACAGTAAGGGCAATCTTTTGTTGTGGGGGCTGCTGCTGGCTTGGGAGCCTCTGCCCGGCGACGCATGTTGTTAATTGCTCGGATGAGTAAGAAAATCACAAAGGCTATTATCAGGAAGGTGAATACAACGTTGACAAAGTTGCCATAGTTTTCCGTTACTGCGCCGGCTGCTTGGGCTTGAGAAAGGCTCAAGTAAGGCCCCTTATCTGTGGGGCCTGCTTTCAGGAGTACAAAAAGGTTGCTGAAATCCACTTTGTTCAGGGCCAGGCTTATGGGCGGCATGATTATGTCTTTTACCAGCGATGTGACTATAGTGCCGAACGCCGCGCCGATAATGATGCCGACCGCCATGTCGACTACGCTGCCGCGCATGATGAACTCCCTGAAATCCTTTAGCATCTCTCCTCTCCTTTCAACCTGATTTATTTGATAATCCGCTATGAGGGGTAAATACGTGGTAGACAGAGCTAGAGTTCGAATATGCTTCGTCTGTGATTATATCAGGTAAGTCAATAAATCGGCGAGCGTTCAGGTGCCGAAGGGGATGCCCAATACCTTGATAGCTATGGTCAGGTGAGCCACTACTGAGCCGAATAGTATGTACCAATAGTAACAATGAGATTTATAGAACCTTGCGAAAGGTTTGAAATGGAGCATTTTGGAAAACGGTTTTCGTGATCCCATACACCGACAGGAAAGAAACAGTGCTGACAGTGTAAGGAAATTTACGATACCGAGGGCAAAAACCACGCGCAATCCCAGCAACGCATTCATAGTTTTCTACTCCACGATTATTTCCCCGGTCATGAAGGGATGAATTGTGCAGTGATATTTGAAAGTCCCCTTCTGCTCAAAGGTGTGGCTGAAAGTAGCGCCTGTAGTGATGTCCCCGCTGTTGAACAGGTTGTCATTGCTGGTTACAGTATGGGTGACTGAATCTTGGTTGGTCCAGGTAACCGTAGTCCCCACGGTCACAGTTAATGTTGATGGCACAAAAGCGAAGCCGGAGATGCTTACGCTTGCCTGACCACTTATCGGTGTAGCGGTAGGGGTAGGCGAGGCTACAGGCGTTGGTGTGGGTGTGGTAGATGTTCCACTACAGGCAGAAAGTATTAGCGTGAGTGCCAGGAACAGAATGACAGCCAGAATAAATTTTCCCATGGCAATCTCCTTTTCTATCGAGCTTAGATAAACTCTTTGAGCAATTTTTCTACCTGGGTTGGGTCGGTTTTTTGCCTCACCAGTGGGCCTTTCCCTAAAGCAGGCATTTGTTCCTCGAATGTCGTTCTCGTTTTTCTGTATATCACCCCGATGGGTATTCTATCTCCCCACTCCTGGGCCTTCTCAAAAGCAGCCAACTTATTGGTAGGGTCATAGCTGGACTCGTCCAGCTTGTAGACCCTTTGTCTGTACCAGTCGTACGTATTTTTGTGGTTGAAAGTGACACAGGGTTGCAAAATGTCAATAAGGGCAAAACCCTTGTGTTGAACGCCAGCCTTGATCAGCCCTGCTAAGTGCTCTGCATCGCCGGCAAAACCCCTAGCTACAAAACTGCCGTCGGCGGCTATGGCCAGGGCTAAGGGGTAAACTGGCTCTGATGCTCCCTGGGGGGTGGTTTTGGTGACGAATCCCGGGTCGCTGGTGGGAGACGTCTGACCTTTGGTGAGACCATAGACCTGGTTATTATGCACCAGGTAGGTGACATCGTGATTGCGGCGCAGCGCATGCAGGAAATGGTTCCCCCCTTCCCCGTAGCCATCACCATCGCCGCCTACGGCGATAACCACAAGTTCCGGGTTGACTATCTTGGCAGCAGTCGCGGCTGGCAACGTTCTGCCATGGAGTACGTTTAGAACATTGCCTCTAGTATAATGAGGCAGCTTACCTGCCTGGCCGATTCCTGAGACCATCAGGATCTTGTATGGTTCTATGTTTAGCTCCACCAGGGCACGCTTCACGGCTATCAGGATACCGAAGTCACCGCATCCTGGGCACCAGGCACTGGGACCGCCTGCATAGTCAGCTAGTTTCACCATGTCTAGCGCACCTCCTGCTTGAGCTGCTTCAATATGTATGCCGGAGAAATAGGACGGCCGTCGAATTTGAGAATCTTGCCTGTCACCTGATACCCCGTCTCCGCGCGAAGCAGATGAGCCAACTGAGCGGTTGCGTTGTTCTCAACTGCGATGATTTTCTTGGCTTGCTGCAGGGCCCGTGCTGTTGCCTCCACAGGGAATGGCCAAATCTCGCTGAGATGGACAAGGTTGATTGCCAGGCCATCCTTCATAGACAGATCGACCGCTTCTCTGATAGCGCCGTAGGTGCTACCCCAGCCCAGCAGAGTTACTTCCGGTTTAGCTGCTCCATATACCCTCGGCTCACGGATATCCTTCCTCAAACCCTCCATCTTGCGCAGCCGCTTCAGCATCTGGGCAGTTCTCGTCTCAGCGTCTTCAATCAAATGCCCTTCTTCGTTATGCTCGTCTGAATCGGTTACTACGAGGGCTCCCCCTTCCAGAGGGATGGCCCTGGGCGATATGCCGGATTCAGTGATCTGGTGTCTCTTATATTCTCCCAGCTTGGCCAATTCCTCCTTGGAAAGCAGAATGCCTCTGTCGATGGTCACCTGGGAAAGGTCGAATTTGTCAGCCGTGGCGTAGGAGCTTGCCAGATACTGGTCAGTCATCAGAATTACAGGCGTTTGGTACTTTTCTGCGAGGTTGAAGGCTTTGACAGTTAACCAGAAAGCATCCTCGACAGTAGCTGGTGCCAGCACAGCCCGCGGGAATTCTCCGTGCGCAGCGTGGATGGCAAACTCCAGGTCACCTTGCTCTGTCCTGGTAGGCAAGCCGATAGCCGGTCCGGCACGCTGCCCCAGCACTACTACAATGGGCGTCTCGGTCATCCCCGCCAGGCCCAGACCCTCGACCATGAGACAGAACCCGCCTCCCGAAGTAGCTGTCATGGAGCGCACGCCTGCGAACGAAGCGCCTATGATCATATTGATTGCCGCTATCTCATCTTCGGGCTGCACCACAACTATGTTAAAGTCCTTACCCTTGCTTGCTAAATATTCCATGATGGAGGTAGACGGCGTCATGGGATATGCCGCCATAAACTTGCAGCCTGCAGCCAGTGCCCCGAGCGCTATGGCTTCGTTGCCGGAGAGCAGCATCCTCCTGCCATCCCCAAGGGGAGTGAGATTGTGGCTGAAGGCAATCTTAAAATTGGCCTTGACATAATCGTAGCCTGCAGTGACTGCGGCGACGTTCTCCTTTCCCACATCGCCGGCACCAAAATATTCTGATATGACGTTGCTTAAGATTTGTTTATCATAGCTTGCAAGGCCGAGAGCAGCGCCCAGCGCCACGGTGTTTAGCATGAGCTTGTTTTTGCCGTTCTCCAGCGCTATCCGCTCCAAAGGCACCGAGAAGAGGCCGCTATTCCCCCTTGTATTCTTGACCTTATCTCCGTCAAAGATTATGACCCCCTGTTTTGCCATCTCCTTCTGATGTAAATCTATGCTTTCCTTGTCGAGCGCTATCAACACATCCACCAGTTCGGAAATAGCTCTGGCCTCTGTATCGCTGCCCCTGACACGAAAAAAGCTATGGCCGCCTCTAACACGCGATTCATAGTCCTGGTCGGCGAAGACATGGTAACCGCCCCGGGCCAGAATCTTACCAAGGACATGACCTGCGGACTGAACCCCCTGTCCTGCCTCACCGCCGATCATGAAATTGATGTTCACCATAATTTTACCTTTCCGCAGTTCTTAGCATCCGACTATAAAGAGCCGGTGGCCTGCTTCTCCATCCCCTTTCCCAATGGGGGATTGGAAAACTAAGATACTCTATTGTATCAATTTTGCCTGTTTCTACCTCCAATGGCCTCTGCTCGATAGGCTCTTTGGATTCAGGATGTGGGGACGGGTGGTATCCGAGCAATACCTTCTGGATACGTGCCTGGCTCTCCAGCTTGCTGATGAGGTTCTCTGCCGCCGCCTCCCAGGTGAAATAGGCGGCGGTGCGGCGGGCCTCGTTTCTTATCCTGGTACCCTCGTCGGGGCATTCTTTGAGATACAGGAGATAGCCCTCTATTTCCCTTGGGTCTGAGGTCTCCAGGACGAAGGCGTTGCGGTACGGGATGGCGTAGTCCTCGCCGGTGCTGCCGGTGAAGGCGATACCTCCGGCTGCCATAGTCTCCAGCCCGACGATGCCGAAGGGCTCATGGCCGCTGTTAGCCAGGACTGCGTCGGAGGCCCGGTAGATGATGCGCAGGAAGTCCTGAGGCAGGTGGAACCTGATGTCGATAACGTCGGCCTGACAGCTATTGCGCAGGGCCTGGAAAAAGGAATCCGAAGTATTACTGCTGGATATGGCCTCGGATACAGTCAGACCCAGCGCCCTGGCCCTGTCCAGCACCTCCATACCGTGGGGTTCGAGGCCGCCCCTGGCCAGGAGCAGGGCCCTGATGCCTCGCTGTTTGAGTCTGGCAACCGACTCCACAGCCATGTGCCAGCGTTTGTCGGGGTCCCAGCGGGCCACCTTGGCCAGGACGGTGCCGCCATCGATAGAGAGACACTGCCTTAGCTGCTGGACCTTGTCCTCCTCCACAGGCTGGAGCAGTCTTCTGGGGATGCCATTGGGGATGACCAGAGGGTTCAAGCCCATGCCCCACATGATGTGCTTCATATAGCGGCTGACCGTGGTGATGGTAACAGCCTTGTTCAGCCGTCCCCAGTCGATGCGGTGGAAAGACATAGTGTTGTTGGCGTTCCAGAACAATATCGCTTTATCCCTGAGGTCGCGCTGACGGAGCAGGTCGCCGATGCGGCAGATAGCCTCGGTGGTCTGCCACTCCTCTCCCAGGATAGCGACCAGCTTGCCCTGTGAAATAGCCGGAGCTGCGACGTGTTCCACCAAATAGGGAGGGAGGGACTGATTGAAGTCGTTGAGCTTACCCTCCTCGCCGTCGTAGACGCCGTGGGGGTGATACTGGCTAATCCACTGACACCAGCGGTGCAGCACCAATTTGCCGCCCTGGCATACCTCCTCGCCGGGGAGTTTAGGGTCGCCGATGAAGAAGACATGGACGGGGAATCCCATATCTGCCAGAGTCTCAGATAGATTTGCCACCCTGACGCCCAGCCCGCCAGCCAGGGAGTAGGGGTCCCTGCCTTCAAAGGAGACTATTACGAATACAGTGTTTTCTGTCGTAATAGCCCGAGCTTTCATATTTTAGCTCCTCTGGGGAAATCAGGCTTGTGCTATCCCCATGGCCAGGCAACCGATGACATAAGCTACCCCTATAGCGAAGAGTCCTGTGCCTACGGTTCTTACTCGCTGGCCGAGTTTTGCCTGATGCTCAGGGTGCTCCAGAATAGTGCCCTGAATGAAGATAATCAGCCCCAGCATCATCACAGCGAGACCCATGCCCGCATATGTAAGTATCAGAGTCGATTCTTTCAATGAAACCTCCGCTAGCTAGAACCTGCCGACACACCTGCCATTTGCTCTATCTCGTCTCCGACCACTACCCTTACCTTCCGTCCCGAAGGAGCCACATAGCTATTATCGTACCTGCCTTGAGCCTGCTTGCGCTCGCAGCCAGCACAGATGGACTCCATAGCCTCAGCAGCGGTGCAGCATAGTAAAACCCTGATCATGGGCGTCATCTTAGCCCTGGGGCAGTTGTATAATTCCGTACAAGACTCATGATTCATAGCAGGCCCCCTCACAAAAGCTTGTCCGCCCACATTCTGCTGCGATGAAGCGGGCATGGCAATCCCATTTATGTACTGGAAGCAGGCAGTACTTTGGTAGCTCCAACCAAAATTGGGAACTAAAGGCTGGGAATCCCATGTGATGGTGTTATAACTAGTGCCAAAACGGGTTTGCCAAAGCGACGGCTGACTTCACTAATCTGGCTAATATCTGGAATATGGTCAACGTAGAAAATGTCCAAATACGTCAGTGTGTCATGTTAACAAGGGAAGCTTCTATCAAAAACGTGGCAAAAGTGGGCAACCCCCTGAGTTACCGGACATACTGGCTGAATTAATAGCGACTGAAGAAGCTGTTTACTACCGGACTAGGACCGCTTTGGGAATCGTTACTTCGGGCTCATCACGGGTTCCGTTTTCTTTAGCTTCAGCAGAATTTTTCTATGATTAGTGCGTTTTGAGGAGCTTGACCGTAAGGTCTTCTTCAAGGACTCGCTGAGTGGGTGGGAATCAAGGTTTTCCTCTCCCGATGCCTCTTCCACCGCCTCAATCTCTATCAAATCTGTAATAAGATGACAAGGTCGATTCAACAGCACGGATATCAATGTCGTGCCATCGGCGCGGCCCCCGGTTGACAGAATACGCACGTTTTTGAGTCTCTGCAGGCATGTACGCAATTTCTTAAGTTGGATTACATCGATCGGCGGCATAATGGTTAACTCCACTCGACCTTCGTAAATAGCTGTTTGGTTTGCCACTTCAACCTTCACCTGCGGGGCGGTCTTTTCTTTGCCCAGCTTCAAAATAGACTTCGGTATTTTCAGGCGAGGTGTGGCTGCAGTTTTTTCCTTTTCAGTTTTGGGACGAGACTTGAGCAGGTTGCCAGCGAATTTTTGATGTGCCAGCACCTTAGTGAAAATAGTGTTCTTTTTTTCTTCAGGAAGCTGAACTTCGTGATCAACGTCACTGTATTTTTGATCTGTGGAAAGTCTGCTTAAAGCCGCAGCTTTAGCCTCCTCAAAGAGGCGGCCTTCTTTTTGTTGTCCCTGCGAGATTTTTCTTGTTATCTCTGGCTCAGCATCAGCAATTCTTGCTGCTTCCACAATAATATTAAGTCCTGTCTGTAATGCCTGGGTGACAATTTTATTTCCTTCCTCCTCGGCTTTTCTGGTTGCTTCGTCAATAATCTGGCGTCCGGTCTCCCGGGCCTGGCTCACAATCTTTTCCGCCTCGCTCTCTCTTTTTTTGGTCGCTTCCTCAATAATTTGGCGTCCGTTATCCTTTGCTTGGGCTATTATCTTGTCTGCTTCGCTCTCAGCCTTTCTGGTTAATTCCATAACAATGCTAAAACCTTTATCAACTGTCTGTGCCATTGTAGTGCCCAATTGTGAATCGATTGCAACATTCTGGGCTTCCCTGGCCTGCCCTATTTGCTCTCTGTTCGGGGTGACCGTCTTGCTTTCATGAGATTGAGCTTGCTCTGGTGCTTTTGCTAAAATCTCATGGGCCTCCTGTCGTGCCTGGGCTAATATCTGGGCTGCCTTGGTCTCGGCAAATCTGACGGAATCACTGATAATCAGCCGCCCCTTCTCTTCGACCATATTGAGGATTTTTGCTGCTTCATCGTTGGCCTGTTTTCTTGCTTGTTCGATGATCAGCTGCCCTTCCTGTTGAGCACGTTTTTGCGAATGGCTAGGATCATCACCGGCTTTCCGTTTTTTATCCTCATTTTTCTTGGTCTCCATGCCTCCTCCTTGAGCAAGCCGATTTTGTAGTCAACCAGGAACAGGCTCAATTTGCGACGAGAGTATAATACTTTTTTATATGCTTGTCTAGGAGAGTCAACACGTCAGCTATCCATTAGTATTGCCTTATCTCATATGGCGTTGTAGCAGCGCTGACTGAGACAGGCCCGCACCGCGCGGTACAATCGCAGAGTTGGAGGATGGGGACTGCCCCCAAGGGAATTCGAATCCCTGTTTCTGCCTTGAAAGGGCAGTGTCCTAGGCCACTAGACGATGGGGGCACAATTGTAACAGCAAAAAGTATAGCAGAAATAGCCCTGCCTGACTACAGCCAGAGTGTGCGCAATGCGTTTTCAGCAGACCTATGATTCTCTGACATATCTGATTATCTCCCGTAGGGCAGGCCGCTTGCCGTACATGAGGAGGAATACACGGAATATCTTGGCGGCAAACCACATAGTCAGTGCAATCGAACCCGCCAGGATAATCAGGCTCAGCGCTATCTCCCAGGCAGGGATAGCATGTGAAGCAAGCCTCATCATTGATGTTATGGGGCTGGTGAGCGGGAAAAAGGTCAGTGCTTTTGATGCAGCACTCTCAGGGCTGCTGATTATAAAGTAGCTGAAATAGTAGGGGAGTATGGCGGGCAGGACGAAGATGGTTGACCAGCCCTGCCCTTCCCTTGCGCTAGCGCCAATTGAGCCGACGCCCGCATAGAGGGCAGCGAACAGAAGGTAACCCAGCACGAAGTACAACAACCCCCAGCCGATAAGGCTGGCGGGGATAGAAAGATCGCTCAGGGCCGGTATAATACTCTTCGCCACCTGGGAAAAGACTATAAGGGTGATTAGCCAGACGGCAACCTGAATAAGTCCGGCAACTCCCAGACCCAGCACCTTCCCTACCAGCAATTGCCTCGAGGATGCAGAAGAGAGCAGTATCTCTATCACCCTGTTCTCCTTCTCCTCGGTGACGCTCTGGAATAGGAAGCCCGAGGCGAAAAAGATAGAGACCATGAATAGCAAAGCGAAGACTATGGGCACGACATAGCTGCTGACTACGTCCTGTCCCGGGACTATCTCTCCGCTTTCATTTAATCGGATCGAGGCTAGCAGCATAGGCGTCTTGACCCGGTCCAATACCTGAGGGCTGACATTTCCCGCGAGCAGGTTTGAGACTAAAAAATCGGTAATTTGCTCTGTGGTCTTAGCGGAAGGAGTTGGCTCTCTCGATGTGGTATATCTGGTAATAAGCCCGCTGGAAAGATAGTCGGTGGGTATTACGAAATATTCCTTTATGTCCTTAGCCAGCAGGGCATCTTTGGCCTGCTGTTCACCGGGATAAAGGATGAACAGAACGCCGGGCTGGCTTGTGTAGTTACCGAACATCCCGGTCTGGTCTACATAGCCAATCTTCTCTTCTTGCGGGGCGGCGGGATGGTACCAGTGGTGCACCCCTTGATATATTCCCAGCCCTAGTATTGCCAGCAGGGGGAGCGCAAGAGTAATTATGATGAACGACCTGCTCTTGAAGGTCTGCCTAAATTCATGCTTCAGGATAATGAAGGTCTTGCTCATTAACCCTCTTTCACCACCTGGATAAATACCTCGTTCAGCGAAGGCGTTGACAACTCGAAACGGTCAACCTTCACCCCGCTGCTCACCAGGGTGCTCAGCACCTCCTGAGGTGAAGTACGCCCGTCCAAGAAGAGCTCCACATATTTCTGATGGTTCTTGATGCCGGCCACACCGGGTATCGTTTCCGGCAAGCAGTCGCATTCTATGAATACTGAGTTGTTTTTATATCTCGATTTTATCTCGGCCAGGCTGCCGTAGAGCACGGCCTGACCTTTGTTTATCATCAGGATTCTGTCGCAAAGCTCTTCCACCTGGTTCATCATATGTGTGCTCAGGATAACCGATTTGCCCTGGCTTTTCAGCTCGAGAATCAACTCCTTTAGAAGCTGAGTATTTACCGGGTCGAGGGCAGCGAAGGGCTCGTCGAAGACCACGAGCTCCGGATCATGCAGAATAGTAGCAACAAATTGTATTAACTGACCCATGCCGTGGCTCAGTTCCTCTATTTTTTTGTTCTTGTGAGGCAGCATATTCACCCGCTTCAGGAGTTCCTCCTCTCTCTCCATGGCCAGGCGTCTTTTCATGTTTTTGAGCGCCGATAGGTAGGATAGCGACTCAGAGACAGTGAGTTTCCTGTAAAGTCCCCTCTCCTCGGGCAGGTAGCCTATGCGGTTCTTAACAGCTTCATTTATAGGTTGACCCAGTATCTTTATCTCGCCGGAGTCCGGCTTAATAATGTCCATAAGCATTCTTATGGTGGTGGTCTTGCCAGCACCGTTAGGGCCAACCATGCCGAATATCTCGCCTTGCCCCGTGTTGAAAGAGACGCTGTCCACCACCTTGATGCCCTTGAAGGACTTGTTTACCTGTGAAACCTCTACAACATTCATGCGGAGTTTGCCTTTCCATCTCTGCTCACTCCATCGACCAGCTCAGCAATCTGTCAACTCCGACTGTTCCTATGTATAATAACACATTCGGCGACAGTGTTGCTCAGCATTGACGGAGATAGAATAGTTGAGTAAAATCATCATAGCGAAATTTGAAGAAGGCTGAGGCGTGGGCGGTTAGCTCAGTGGTAGAGCACCTGACTTTTAATCAGGGTGTCGGGGGTCCGAGTCCCCCACCGCTCACCAGAATACAATATGTAGTATCTGGTTAGCCAGATAACACAATATATAGTTGGAATCGGCCTGAAAGGAGGCCGATTTTTTGTTGCCCAGATGATTTTGTCAAACCTGATTTAATAGACAGCTGTCAACCTGATTTCTTAGGAGGACTAGATGAACGACAAAAATATGGACGTTGCCAACCTCATTGCGGGTTTCAGACTTTCCTAGGTTTTCCAATTAGGTGCTCTGAAAGGACTTCTTTTTATCTACACCGAGAAACGACTGTAGCCGCAGCGTTTTTAGGGATCTCTCTCATTCGTCGAAGCGCCAAGCTGCATAAATCAAAAGGAACTTGCCGATGTCTACTGGCTTCTTCTGGAATTGCCGAGCAAGTCTCTGACTGAACCAGCCGGTTGCTCATCTATTTCGACTTCCAATGCGACCAGTACGCGTGCTACCATGGCCCAGTAACCGATGGACAGCGTGAGCTCAACAATTTGGCGCTCGCTCAGATACCGCCGCAGTGCCTCAAACGTCTTGTCTGACACCTTAATATTAACGGCTACCTCATCGGCATACTGCAATATAACGCGCTCCTCTTCACTGAAGCTGGGTGATTCTTTCCATCGGTAGATGTCATCGATTTTCTGCTGATCTATTCCAACATCCAGGGCTATATATACATGCTGTGTCCACTCGTACTCACTTCCGGTCAATTTTGCCACGCGCAGGATGGCAAGTTCACGCAACTTTGGCGATAGCTCCGCTTGGTTCAAAAGGCAACTGCCCAGCTTTATAAAAGTTGGGAGGACTGATGGAGTGGCAGCTACCGCTTTGTACAAGTTCATAACTCTAGCCCCGTTCTCTTCTATTTTCCGGAAAAACTCTTCAACCTTTGGCGGCGCCTGATTTTTCTGTATTAGCTTCACACGGGCCATGTTTTGCATCTCCTTTTCGCGAATTAAACTTGTCCAGCCGCTGACTATATAGTCTGAAAAGTCTGTGCGGTTATCAAGGTCACCTGCCTTGCGGAGTGAGATACCCGCCACAACTTGTATCTTTGGTCTTGGCAGGTTACGTTGTCCTGCCTAATGAACCCACAAGATTAATATTACAGTTCGTACAGAAGACGGCTTTATCCTCATATATGTTCAGTCCAACATTAGAAATAGTTCTGTTTTTAGGAACAGTTATGCGCAGGGAGGCTCTTTGCAATCGACGCTAGCAAAATAGTCGTCGTCCAGCTGTCGCTGGGCAACTCCCGACTCGGCAGCGGCCCTGGCCACGGCGTGAGTCACCGCCAGGTGCATTTTGGTGTCTATGGCGCTGGGGACAAGCTCTCCCTCAGCTGCAGCGCCAGCGATAGCCAGAGAGGCAGCTTTGAGCATCTCATAGTTTATCTTTTTCGCCTTGGCAT
>JAJYLC010000112.1 GCA_021787935.1 Chloroflexota bacterium
TTCGATCTGCCTCATAGTATCCAGAACCACGCCCACGACAATCAGAAGGCCAGCCGCCGAGATGAGCATAAGGTTAGTACTACTAGTTGTGTTACCAACCAACCAGCGTGACAGTATTGGAGCCACCGCTACTATAGCCAGGAACAATGCCCCAGCCCAAGTAATACGAACGATTACTTTATCTAAATAATCGGACGTAGGTCGCCCCGGGCGTATCCCAGGTATGAATCCCCCCTGCTTCTGCAGTGTTTCGGCCAAGTTCTGCTGCTGGAAAATCACCATAGTATAGAAGAAAGTAAACCCGATTACAAGGAAAAACAGAAGAACCCAATAGACATTTCCACTCACACCAAAAATATTCTGAATATGGTTAGCAAAATTGGCTGGTTCCCCTTGAGGACGTGCAAAATAGGAGGCCACCGTTGGTGGAAGCACCAGAATTGAGTAAGCGAAAATAAGAGGTATCATTCCTGCCGAGTTAACCCTTATAGGGATATGGGTACCCCCTGACTGCCGGTACATCTTGCCGCCGCGAAACAGGCTACGTGAGTATTGAACAGGTATACGGCGCACTGCTTCAGTAACATACACTATAAAGAATGAAATCACCAGCAGCAATATGATGGTCTTGAGCAGCCCTCCTACATGCGATGTTATCAGGGTCTGCCCCATATTAGTCGGCATAGCAGCCACGATGCCGCCGAAGATTATGATAGAGATACCATTGCCGATACCGTTCTCAGTGATGCGCTCGCCCAGCCAGACAAGGAAGACTGTACCTGCAGTCATCGTCAGTACCATCGCTGCGGTGGGAAGCAATGCATCACCGGACAACCCGATATGTATGCCTGACTGGAAAACACCTTCCCTCTGGAAGAGAATCAATTGCCCATAGCCTTGCATCATGGCCAGAGGCACCATCAGCCAATGAGTCCACTGGTCCAATTTCCTGCGCCCTTCCTCTCCTTCCTTCTGAAGCGCCTGAAGTCGAGGAATTATCGGCACAAGAAGCTGCATTATGATAGATGCAGTGATATAAGGATAGACGCCCATAGCAACAATGCTCAGGTTTTTCATCGCGCCGCCGCTAAACAGATTGAGCATGCCCAGAAGGGCGTTGTTCTGGAAAAGATTGGCCAGGGCTGTGCGGTCGACACCGGGGATAGGAACTTGGGCCATAAACTGAAAGACAATCAGCATGGCTAAGGTGAAAAGCAGCTTCCACCTCAAGTCAGGTAGCCTGAAGGCATCGACCATAGCCTGGATCAATCGTGGCATGGAACTTTTTTGCGGCCGTTGCATCTTACAGCTCTTTCCCTAAATCTCCTCAGCCTTGCCGCCTGCGGCTTCTATCTTCTTCCTGGCAGATTCGGAGAATTTATTGGCCTTTACTACCAGAGAGTACTGAAGTTCACCCTCGCCCAGAATTTTAATAGGCTTCTTAAGCGATGGAATCAGGCCATTATCAAGCAACATTTGTGGGGTCACCTCGGTATCCTGTCCAAATATTCCCAGTTGATGCAGTTTCACGAGAACATACTCTGTTTTGAAAATATTCGTGAAGCCGCGTTTATGTGGTAACCGCTTAACCAGAGGGGTCTGCCCGCCTTCGAATCGCAGACCAATCCCAGGCCCAGAGCGTGATTTTTGGCCCTTTAGACCACGACAGGAGTAAGTGCCGTGTCCGCTGCCGTCACCACGGCCAACCCGCTTTTTGCTGTGTTTAGACCCCTGAGCGGGGCTGAGCTCGTTCTGCCTCATCTTCTACTCCTCGGGTGCCTCTTCCACCTGAACTAAGTGTCTAACCTTGTTTATCATACCCCGGATTTCCGGAGAGTCATTGTGCACAACAGTCTGGTTCAGGCAGCGGAAACCCAATGTCCTAAGGGTTACCCTCTGTTCCTTAGCGTATCCAATCGCACTCTTTTTCCAGGTAATGCTCAGTTTAGCCACCGGAACCCTCAGCGGTTGTAGTTACTAATTTTCTCTTCGCCAATTCCTGCTTAGGATCCTTCAACTGACTCAGTGCCAGCATAGTAGCCCTGACCACGTTTACAGGATTCGGGCTTCCCATCGATTTAGTCAAAATGTCTTTAATCCCTGCAGCCTCCACCGTGGCCCGTACGCCGCCTCCAGCGATGACACCGGTCCCCGGCGCTGCAGGCTTTAACATTACTTTTGCGGCTCCAAACTTTGTTATAACTTCATAAGGTATGGTACTGCCATCCATCGGCACATGAATAAGGTTCTTTCTGGCTACAGCACCAGCTTTGCGAATCGCTGCTGGGACTTCTCTGGCTTTGCCCAACCCAGCCCCAACATGCCCTTCACCATCGCCAACTACGACCAGGGCACTAAAACTGAATCGCCGCCCTCTCTTTACTACCTTCGCTACACGATTCACATGGACCAGTTTCTCAGTCAAGTTTAAATCGCTGGGATTTATTTTCTCTGTCTGCTCCATAATACTAAAACCTCAATCCTGCTCCACGGACGGCATCAGCTAATGCTTTGACCCGCCCTTGATATTTATAACCGCCGCGGTCGAATACGACCTGTTCTATACCCTTTTCCTTGGCTCGTTTGGCAACCAGCGCCCCTACCAACCCAGACATTTCCTTCTTGTTTTTTTCAGCCGACCCGTTTTTTATATCACCATCCATGGTTGATGCACAGGCAATAGTATGCCCGGAATTATCATCTATCACTTGAGCATAAATATGGTTTAAACTGCGGAATACACATAGGCGAGGTCGAGAAGCAGTGCCCGATACACGCTTTCTTACCCGCTCATGTCTTCTTTTGCGTGCTTCCCTGGAATTTCTATCGCCAGCCATAGTATTCTATTTCTTTCTACCTACCTTGCCAGCTTTTCCGGCTTTGCGTCTAATCTGCTCCCCTGCGTATTTTATCCCCTTCCCTAAATACGAGTCAGGTGGTTTTACTGCTCTAATCTCTGCTGCTACTCCGCCGACCAGTTCTTTGTCAATGCCAATAACACTGATCTGTGTAGGGCCCTCAGTAACCAGCGTTATCCCTGCCGGAGGAGCAAATTCGACGGGTTTCGAATACCCCACCTGCAGCACAAGTTTGTCTCCGGACTTAGCAGCTCGGTAGCCAACCCCGTAAAGTTCCAGGCTCCTCTTAAAACCCTGGCTTACTCCCTCAACCATATTGGCAAGTATACTCCTAGTAAAACCATGCAAAGAGCGATGACGCCTGCTGTCCGAAGGCCTTGACACACTAAGTATGCCATCTTTCAACGAGATTCCCATATCCTCAGGGAAAGTACGCGAAAGCTGCCCCTTAGGTCCCTTCACAATAACCTCATTTCCCTTAATTGACACTTCTACGCCCTTGGGGACTGCTATCGGCCTATTACCTACTCTGGACATAGTTATCTCCCGCCCGCTTTACCACGCATAACATAGGACTTCGCCCCCCAGGCCCTTCTTCCAGGCTTGCTGCCCCGTCATCACGCCCTGGGAGGTGGAAATGACCGCGACACCGAGACCCCCGTAAATTCGAGGTATCTCACCCTTCTGGCAATAAACTCTCATACCGGGTTTACTCACCCTCTGTAATCCGGTTAATGCTGGCTGTTTCTTAGCCGTATAGCTGAGATAAATCTTTATTACCCTTTGCGGCGTATTCCCCTTCAGCACTTCGTAGTCTTTAATAAAACCTTCTTCCTTGAGCACCTTGGTAATTGCTATCTTCGTCCTGGAAGCAGGAACAAGAACAAATTCATGCCTGGATACGATTGCATTTCTGATTCTAGTCAACATATCAGCAATAGGATCAGTAAGACTCATGTCAAACCCTCAAAAATAATCACCAGCTAGATTTCCTCACTCCGGGGAGCTTGCCCTCCAGTGCAAGCTTCCTGAAGCAAATCCTGCACAATCCAAACATGCGGATATACGCACGCGGACGGCCGCATACTTCGCAGCGGTTGTGATGCTGTACCCTATATTTGGGAACCCGCTTCGATTTCACAATCTTTGATGTCTTAGCCATCTTATCTCAGCTCGCTATCTACTGAATGGTATACCCATCAGTTCCAGAAACCTCTTGGCTTCCTCATTAGTACGCGCTGTGGTAACAATGCAGACCTGAAGTCCGCGAACTTTATCCACCTTATCATAATCGATCTCTGGAAATACAATCTGCTCCTTTATGCCCAGGGTATAATTGCCTTGACCGTCGAATGCATTCCTAGGAGCACCCTGAAAATCGCGAATCCGTGGTAAAACAGCGCTTACCAGCCGGTCAAAGAATTCATACATGCGCTCACCACGCAGAGTTACCTTAATCCCGATAGGCATACCGGCTCGCAATCTGAAAGCAGCGATTGACTTTTTAGCTCGTGTAATCACAGGATGCTGCCCGGAAATTAGAGATAAGTCATTGGTTGCGCCGTCCATAGCTTTTGTATTCTGAATAGCTTCCCCCAATCCTATGTTTAGCACGATCATCTTCAACCGCGGCACCTGCATAGGATTCTTATACCCCATTTCTTTCATCATTGCGGGGATGACTTCTTTTTGATATTTATCCTTAAGCCTGGACACTAGTCAATAACCTCGTGACACTTCTTGCAAATTCGAACCTTGGTCTTGTCCTCTAAAATTAGAAACCCAACACGAGTCGGCTTATTGCACTTCGAGCACACGAGCATAACATCAGAGATGTGTATGGGCGCTTCTCGCTCTATTATACCCGCTTGCCTTACATTTGCACGGGGTTTCATATGGCGCTTGACCATATTCACTCCATCCACCACAAGCCGGTCCTCGTGGGGATAGTAACGACGGACTTTTCCTTTCTTCCCCCGATCGTCACCAGTTATCACCAGCACTTCGTCATCTTTGCGAATTTTCATTACAACACCTCAGGAGCTAAAGAGACAATTTTCATAAAGTTGTTCTCCCTAAGTTCCCGCGCCACTGGTCCAAAGATACGACTGCCCTTGGGATTACCTTTTTCGTCAAGGATTACCGCGGCATTCTCATCGAACCTGATATAGGAGCCGTCAGGACGACTGTGCACTCTAGCTGTGCGGACTACTACAGCACGTACGACATCGCCTTTCTTCACTGCTGCCCCGGGAATCGACTCTTTTACCGATGCTACGATGACATCCCCGAGACGGGCATAACGCCTTCTAGTGCCGCCAAGTACATTAATACACATAATCTTCTTGGCTCCGGAGTTATCCGCTACTTTCAGTCGGCTAAATGGTTGAATCATGACTTATTCTATCTCGCTCGGTTTAATCTCAACTGCCTCCGCCTTGGCCAAGATTTCAATCACCCGCCACCTTTTCTCCTTAGACAGGGGGCGAGTTTCAACAATCTTCACCAAGTCGCCTACACCACATGCATTATTCTCATCGTGGACTTTGAATTTCGCCCTGTAACTGACAACTCGTTTAAAGCGAGGATGACGGCGGCGCGTTTCCACCTCCACCAGCGCTGTCTTATCCATCTTATGGCTCAGCACTCGACCGAGACGAATCTTCTGTTTCTTTTCCATCGTTATTCCCCGCTAAGCTCCCGTTCCCGCATAATCGTCTTCATTGCAGCTATCTTCTTCTTTACCTTGGGTATCTCGCTATAATTGGCCAATTGCCTGGTTGAATGCCGGAACCTCAGGTTAAATAACTCCTGATAAGCATCATCTAGCTGCTTGGACAGTTCTTGCGTACTCAGAGCCCTTATCTTATCCACTTTCATTGTTATCACCAGTTTTAAGCCACTTCGGTAAAGGTTTCCCTGGTGACGAACTTGGTCTCAATCGGGAGTTTATTCGAGGCCAAGCGCATCGCCTCCCGTGCTAGGTCCTCCTTAACACCAGATATCTCGAACAGCATCCTACCGGGCTTAACCACTGCTACCCAATGATCAAGAGCACCCTTGCCGCTGCCCATCCTGGTTTCAGCAGGCTTGGCAGTTACAGGCTTGTCAGGAAAAACACGAATCCAGACCTTACCGCCACGCTTTACACTATGCACAATAGCACGACGTGCTGCTTCGATCTGACGGCTTGTGAGCCATGCCCTCTCCTGAGCCTGCAGACCAAACTCACCAAAGGTCACAGCATTACCTGCCTGCGCAGTCCCTCTTCGGCGACCCTTATGTGTTTTACGATACTTTACCCGCTTTGGCTGTAGCATCTCCTTATCCTAATTCTATGCTTCAGTGGGTGCTGCAGCAGGAGCCCGCTCAGGAAGTACCTCACCCGTCCCTGCCTCTTCCGCTGGTTTAGCTTCAGGGAGAACCTCTCCCTTGTATATCCACACCTTAATCCCGATAAGGCCCATAGCAGTGAACGACTCGGCAAGGCCATAATCTATATCAGCCCTCAAAGTATGCAGAGGGACACTGCCCTCGCGTGACGTTTCATGCCGGGCGATTTCTGCCCCCCCGAGCCTGCCCGAGCAAGTTATTTTTACCCCCCTGGCGCCACGCAGCATGGTACGGGAAATGGATTGCTTCATAGCCCTGCGGTAGGAGACACGTCGCCTGAGCTGTTCTGCGATATTCTCTGCTACCAGTTGGGCGTCCAGTTCGGGCTCCCTTATCTCATGGATATTAAGACGGACCTTTTTCCCCGTCTGCTTTTCCAAAAGAACCCTCAACTCATCCACCCTTTGCCCCCCACGGCCAATTACAATACCCGGCCTCGACGTGTGAATAGTCACTGTAACTTCGTTAGCCTTGCGTTCTATTTCAACCAGTGAAATGCCAGCCTCGTCATAAGCAGAACGAATCATGCGGCGAATATCCAAATCTTCGTGCACCAGCTCAGTATAATGTTTCTCATCATACCACCGGGAACGCCAGTCCTTGATTACGCCGAGTCTGAAGCCGTAGGGATGAACCTTCTGCCCCAATCATTCCTCCTCAACGATAATAGTAATATGGCTATAATGCCGGCGATACGGGCTTGCCCTCCCACGCGCGTTAGCATGGTATCTTTTCAGAGTTTGCCCTTTATCAGCAAAGGCCTTAACAATCTTGAGCTGCGCCGGTGCCATTTGATAGTTATTTTCTGCATTGGAAGCGGCTGACTTTACCACTTTCGCCACAGTACGGGCCACCGGCGTTGGCATGAAACTGAGCAAAGTCAATGCCTCACTGACTTTTTTCCCGCGTACTTCGTCCAACACTAACGCCACTTTTCGCGGAGACACTCTTATTTGTCTTGCACTTGCTGTTACTTCCACTTCAGGAACCTGCTAAACTCTATTTCTCCGGTGCTGCCGGAGCTGCAGCCGGTTTTATGGCAGTCACTTTCTCCGCCCTGCCAGTATGTCCTCTATAAGTCCTGGTAGGCGCGAACTCGCCCAATCTGTGACCCACCATATTCTCAGTTATGAAGATAGGCACATGCCGCCTGCCATCGTGTACCCCGATAGTGAGCCCGATCATTTGAGGTACGATAGTTGATGCCCTTGACCAGGTTTTGATTACGGCCTTCTGATCATTCCTAATCAGGGCGTCTATTTTCTTAGTTAACTTGGGATCAACAAAAGGCCCCTTTTTAGTCGACCTCGACATTACAGTTTTAGCCCTCCCAGATACTACTTCCTTCTCTTGACTATCAGCCCGTTGCTGCGTTTATTACGCCTCGTCTTAAAGCCCAGTGCCGGCTTGCCCCACGGAGTCTTAGGGCCTGGCAGTCCAACAGGAGACCTGCCTTCGCCACCGCCATGGGGATGGTCACGCGGAGTCATTGCCGAGCCACGGACAGTAGGCCGCCAGCCCCTGTGCCTATTGCTGCCCGCTTTGGACAGATTGATATTGCTATGGTCGATATTGCCTACTTGGCCTATAGTGGCCATGCACCTCCCATCAAACCTGCGAAGCTCCCCGGAAGGCAGACGCACCAGAATATAGCCTGCTTCTTTGGCCATAATCTGAGCAGAGCCGCCAGCGCTACGCACTATCTGCCCGCCCTTACCAAGATGAAGCTCAATATTATGAACTGCAGTACCTAGCGGAATCAAGTTTAACGGCAGCGTATTACCCGGCTTTATCTCAGCGCCTTCCCCAGAGGAGATAGTATCTCCCACTTTAAGGCCCAGCGGAGCCAGTATATAACGCTTCTCACCATCAACATAATTAATCAGGGCGATGTTCGCCGAGCGATTGGGGTCATATTCGATAGCGACCACTTAGAT